>NZ_QFWH01000005.1 GCF_003149375.1 Vampirovibrio chlorellavorus | reverse complement strand
CATTCCCATGGGGGCCTGTGGCTGCTGCATTTGCTGCATCATCATCTGCTGCTGCATAGCCGGGTCCATTCCCATGGGGGCCTGTGGCTGCTGCATTTGCTGCATCATCATCTGCTGCTGTAAGGCCGGGTCCATTCCCACGGGAGCCTGCGGCTGCTGGGCCATTTGTTGCTGTAACTGTTGAATTTGAGCTTGCTGCTGGGCCTGCTGCTGTTGCAACTGTTGCTGGAATTGCTGTTGCTGTTGTTGCAGTTGAGCCTGTTGCATTTGCTGCAACTGATTTAATTGTTCCTGGAATTGCTGGGCGGCCAGGGGATTACCTTGGGGTACAGGCGGCATTGTTGGCTGAACCGGGGCTTGTACCGGGGACTGAGGCAATACGGGGGCTTGCGCCTGACTGTTCACATACGCCTGGTTGTTCAGCTGGTTGGCCAGATTCAGGTAATAATTCCGGGCTTGCTCAGCGTCATTTCGGGCGTTGAGGGCGTTCAGATAAAGCTGTTCCAGTTGCTCTCTGGGGGAAGCGGCGGGATTGGGCGCGATGGGGTTTGAATTTCTGCGCTGGAAAGTATCTGCGACAGGAGCCGGGCCGGGGTTGGCAACCCCAGTGTTCGGGGCGCTGGTTGGGACATCCCCAGCGTAGTTGCTTAAAGGCGCATTGATGTTCAGGACCAGGGCGCCCGAGGTTCGAGACTGGGGTGGCTGGGCCGGAGGAACCGCCTGTTGGGGAAGGATTGTTGATATTGCCATAAAGTAAATGCCCCTTTTAATCGCATTCGCATTTGGAACTAAACTAGTAAGATCGCTCAAGCCAGGGTGTTGCTATTCGCTTTTCTATTGTTAAGCCTTTGTTACAACAGTCGCTCTTTTACCGAACCGCCAGCTGTTTTTTAAACAAATAGTCTGAAAGCATCAAGGCTTTGCTTCAGGCCGGATGAACACTGCAGACGGGCGGGGGTAAAGGAAGAAGCCCCTATCCTGTATGGGCATGATTTATCATTAAAGTCAGAACATGCCAAGCGGGTTTCCTGTTCGCCACCTGTTTTGCAACTCTTAAAAAAAGCTTAAGACGCTTTGTCCCAAGTCGGGAGTGTTCTATAATGAGCGCCAGACAGGTGTTTTATCTGGCAATCCGTCTGGTACCGATTGAGCTTGCAGGCGAGAAAGCCTGCCAGAGCCAGCCGGTTCATCAACACCCGCTGAGCGAACGGCTCAACCCAGTCTATTTTTTATCCAGATTTTTTTACTAAACTGTTTATTCAACCGTGGTCCGTGTAGAAGGAATTGAGTATGTTTAACAGATCCTCCCGTCAGGAAGCCCAGGAAACAGAATCGCCTGAGTCCATGTCAGGGGCACAGGACAACGACAAGCCCGATGAATTTCAGCCTGGACCTTCCGCATCCAGCGAAAGCGCAAACAGCCCGGATCTGGCGGCCCTGCAGGAAAAACACCAGCAATTGCAGGACCAGTTCACCCGACTGGCCGCGGACTTTGACAACTACCGCAAGCGCACCCGGGACGAGCAGGAATCCCTGGCCAAATATGGCGCTCAAAAAAATATTCTGGAGCTGTTGCCGGTGCTGGACAACCTGGAACGGGCCACAGGCAGTCTGAAAGAAGACTCTGACCCCAAGCTGCTCTACAAGAGCTTTAGTATGATGCACCGCCAGTTAATGGACGGACTGGACAATATGGGCGTCAAAAAAATTCCTTCAATCGGCCAGGTATTTGACCCCCTGCAACATGAGGCGGTCAGCCAGATGAACAGCGCCGAATTCCCCGAGGACACCATCATCCACGAAGTGCAAAGCGGCTACCAGCTGTTTGACAAGGTGCTTCGTCCAGCCAGAGTCATTGTGTCCACCGGGGCCCCGGAAGCGTCAGCCCCCGAGACGGCCAAGCCTGCGGCGGCCAGCGGTGAGCCTGCCCAAACGCCCGTCAATCCCTTCGCCCAATCCTAGTATTTCTGGCTTGCAGATCAGGGACTCCTGTATAATGCCAATACTGTAGCGGGTGACTGGGCGCCAGCAACGGGCGTCGGTCTTATTTTTGTCCTGAAATTTTGTCCTGAAATATTGAAGCATTCAGAAAGTACCAGCCATGAGTACAACCCGGCGTGATTATTACGAGATCCTTGGCCTTTCCAAAGGTGCATCTGCAGAGGAAATCAAGAAGGCTTTCCGCAAGAAAGCCAAGGCCTGTCACCCAGACACCAACAAGAGCCCCGATGCCGAAGCCCAGTTCAAGGAATTGGGCGAAGCCTACGACGTGCTTTCCGACGCCAATAAACGCCAGGTTTACGACAATTACGGGCACGACGGCCTGAAGAGTGGCGGCTACCAACCGCAATGGGATTTTGCTGAAGGGTTCCCCGACTTGGGTGATATTTTCGCCTCTTTCTTTGGCGGAGGCGCTGGCTACGGGGGCCAACGCCGACGCGGCGGACCCCAACAAGGCAATGACCTCCGTCTGGATCTGCAACTGGAATTCAATGATGCCGTATTTGGCACCAAGCAGGAAATCACCTTTACCCATCTGGAAAATTGCGAACCCTGTCAGGGCAGTGGCTCGGCGGCAGGTTCCGGGCCCTCGGTCTGTACCACCTGCGGCGGTCAGGGGCAGGTTCGCCAAACGGCCCAGACCATTATTGGACATTTCACCCAGATTGTAACCTGTCCCAACTGTCAAGGCAGCGGCTCCATCATTGTAAACCCCTGCGGCCAGTGCAAGGGGCAGGGCCGTACAGCCGTTGAAACCAAGCGATCCATCGTCATCCCCCCCGGAGTGGATCAGGGAACCCGCTTGCGGGTGGCTGGCGAAGGGGATGCGGGTATCAAGGGCGGCCCCCCCGGAGACTTGTACGTGGTTCTGCAAATCAAGCCGCATCCTGAATTCAAGCGGGACGGGTATCACGTCTACTCCCTGCAGGAAGTACCTTACGCCATTATGGCCCTGGGCGGAGAAGTGGAAGTCAATACACTGGAAGGCCCCCAGCCCATCAAGGTTCCCGCGGGCACTCAAAATGGGCATATTTTTAACCTGAAGGCCCTGGGGGTTCCCCACTTGAATAACAGCAGCAAGCGGGGGGATCACTACGTCGAAGTTCAGGTAGAAATCCCCACCCAACTGAGCGGAGAAGAGAAGAAGTTGCTGCAAAAACTGGGTGAACTCCAGCAGGAGCGCAGTAAAAAGGGACGCATTCATCAGTCAGCCTCCATTGTGGGCAAACTCAAGGAAGCCTTTGCGGGCGGGGCCTAATCGGGCAGATTCTCAGGACTCCTCAGGTATCAGTTTTTCCATCTGTCTCTCAAAAAATAACCCGCACCGAGCATCAACTCAGGGCGGGTTATCTGTTTTAATCGGCCAAGGCCGGACTAGATTTTACCGTTCCAGTAACCGCCCTTGCGATCCACCAGTCCGTCCCAGCCGGACCAGAAGCGGAACGGGGGAAACAGACCAATGACGGCATGAGTGGCCACTTTTTGCCCCTTATTGCTGTTTACGGCCTGACCAATACCCGGCCAGACCAGAAAGGACAACACACCAGCGGCCACCGAGCGTCCGGAGATTTTGCCGGATTTTGGCGGATCGGTATTTTCAGCCAGGGAAGCAGGCATGGCTCCAACCAGCAGGCAAGACATCACAACGGTTACCAGACCTGTTTTAAGCAGGTTATTCATCAACATATCTCCTCAAATACTCCTCAAACAGTACCAATTCAGTTGGCGATAGAACAGCGCTATCCCCAATTTATCACTCTAACAGACTCTAACACGTTCATAATGATGGGCCATATTCCTTTAAAGGTCAATGTCTTGCCCTTTGCGAACGATTGGGTTTATTCAACGGGCAGGTTAAAAGAGCCTCCGAAGTCAATGGTCACCGTATCCCCGGGCTTAATGACCACGCTGTCGCCTTTGCCCACCACTGCCACTGCCGCTTTCCCCGTTGTAACCGCAGTGCCCGCCAAGGCCCCGCCCACTACCGTAGCCGGGACGGTAACAATGGTCCCCAGCCCACCAGCGATTTGCTTTCCAGCGGTCAGCCCTTGATTGGCAATGTCTTCAAAGGTCTGTTTTCCCAACTCCACCCCTTTTTGCACTTTTTTGCCAATCCCCGGGTCGGTGTACAAGGCGCCTTGCTTGTTCACCAGCGTGTTTTCAGTGGATAAGTTCAGCGTCAGCGGCAACAACTCTCCCGAGGGCACCACCACATGATCGAAACTCAGGAAAATGGCCCCGCCCCGGCTGAAGAAGGAAGGCCGCTTGACCTCCTGAATACGTCCGCGGACCGTGGTGCCCGCTGGTAAGACCACACGCCGGGTGGCCTGATCCCCCCTAACCGTGAAATCCTCCGTCAGGTAGGCATTAAAGGGATCTCCGACATTGCTGACACGAGAGTCCATGGTGGTGTTGAAGGCCACCGTCAGCATGGTTCCCGCGGGTATCTTCTGGCTGCCACTTTCAATTTTCAGGACAGAGGAGGAGGAAGGGGTCAGGGAGGGTGGAGGCGCTGTCACCTGGGCGAGCGAGGGCACCCAGCCCGTCAGGGCCAACGAGAGACAAAAGGACAGCGCTTTGGCCGTGAAAAAAACCGACTGAAAAATACGATTATTGTTAAAGGGTTGAACAGTCATCATAAAATAGGTCCCTCTGCGTTTGCGCTGGGCAGGCTCTAACTCGATGCGTCCATTATAGCGGAAGCCTTTTGGGTTGACGAAGCGCTTTTTTATGGCAAGATTGGCTTGTTGTCCTCATTCTCAACCTCTTTTGCAAAAAGCAGTTTCAATGAGGGAAAGACGCCCTACAGAGGCGTCTTGAAAGGTTTTTCATTTTTACCCAATCCCCAAGCGTTTAACAGGAGACATTCATGGTCCAGGTTATGCATCAAACCGCTGAAAAAACCTCCACAGGCGTTGTCACCCAGGTCATCGGCCCGGTTGTGGACGTTCAGTTCCCCGCAGGCGAGTTGCCGGAAATCTACAACGCCTTGAGAATTGAAGACAAGGACGCCAATGGCAATCCCGTGGTTCTAGTAACCGAAGTGCAGCAATTGCTGGGCGACAACCGGGTGCGTTCCGTGGCCATGGACAGTAGCGAAGGCCTGATGCGCGGCATGAAAGTCATCAACACCGGCGCGCCCATCAGCGTACCGGTCGGGGATGTAACCCTGGGCCGTATTCTCAACGTACTGGGCGAACCCGTGGATGAGGCAGGCCCGGTAGAAGCGGCCGTAAACTGGCCCATTCACCGTCAAGCACCGACGCTGACCCAGCGGACCACGGAAGTTGAGATTTTCGAGACCGGGATCAAGGTTGTGGACTTGCTGGCTCCCTACTCCAAAGGGGGGAAAGTGGGTCTGTTCGGTGGTGCCGGTGTCGGTAAAACCGTTATCATCCAGGAACTGATTAACAACATCGCTCAGCAACACGGCGGAGTATCCGTGTTTGGTGGCGTGGGCGAACGCACCCGTGAAGGGAACGACCTTTACCACGAATTCAAGGAAGCGGGCGTACTCAATAAAGTAGCGCTGGTGTACGGACAGATGAACGAGCCTCCGGGCGCCCGTCTGCGGGTAGCCTTGTCCGCCTTGACCGTGGCTGAATACTTCCGGGATGTGGCCAAACAGGACGTACTGCTGTTTGTGGACAACATTTTCCGCTTCACTCAGGCGGGTTCGGAAGTATCCGCTCTCTTGGGCCGGATGCCCAGCGCGGTAGGCTATCAGCCCACCCTGGCCACCGAGATGGGTGAACTGCAAGAGCGTATTACCTCCACCAAGGATGGTTCTATTACCTCCATTCAGGCCGTTTACGTCCCTGCGGACGACTTGACTGACCCGGCGCCAGCCACCACCTTTGGTCACCTGGACGCTACCACCGTATTGTCCCGTCAAATCGCCGAGCTGGGCATTTATCCCGCCGTTGACCCGCTGGCTTCCACCAGCCGGGCTCTGGACCCGCTGATTGTGGGCGAAGAACATTACAAGGTTGCCCGTGGCGTTCAGGCCACCTTGCAACGTTACAAGGAATTGCAGGACATCATCGCCATTCTGGGGATGGATGAACTGTCCGATGATGACAAGCTGACCGTGTCTCGGGCCCGCAAAATCCAGCGCTTCCTCAGCCAGCCCTTCTTCGTGGCGGAAGTATTTACCGGCAGCCCCGGCAAATACGTCAAGCTGGAAGACACCATCCGGGGCTTCAAGGAACTGCTGGAAGGCCAGCACGACGATCTGCCCGAACAGGCCTTCTACATGGTCGGTAGCATCGAAGAGGCTCGTGAAAAAGCGGCCAAGCTGAAAGCCTAGGGCCGGGAGTTTTGACGATGTTATTGAAAATCGTAACCCCTGAGCGCGTGGTAGTGGAAACCGAAGTGGAATCGTTTGTCGGCAAGACCATCGATGGCATGATCGGTATCCAGTCCCGGCACATTCCGTTGGTCACCCCGCTGACCGTGGGTATTATGAGCTACACCCAGAACGGTCAGAAGTATCCGCTGGCTGTGATGGGCGGCCTGCTGAGTACCGATGGCAAGCAAGTGACCGTGTTAACGGATGCCGCTGAGTTGAGCCGGGAAATTGACTCCGTTCGGGCCACCCGGGCCAAAGAAAGAGCGGAAGCCGAGCTGCGTCAGCTGAGCGACCGGCGTGAAATCGCCCAGGCTCAGGAATCGCTGGCCCGTGCGCTGACTCGCCTGAAACTGGTCAACGGCAAAAAAGGCTAGTAACCCGCAGTATGCAATCGTAAAAAGAAGCGGTAATGAACAAACGCCGCTTCTTTTTTTATGGCTTGAATCTTTTGTTTTTCCAGGTAAAATACACAACAAATATATCCTTGCAATGGGTGTGGGTTTCACTGTAAAAACACACGATAGACGGAATCCAACGGAATCGGAGGGGTCTCTGCCGAAGGCGTCTATTGTCAAGAAGAGGGGTTGAGGGTTTTGTTAAAATTACCTGTCTGGGCGCTGCCTGCCAGTCAGCCTGCGCAATCCAAAAATTTGTCCAAGGAGCATCAATCGGCCCGGCAGTTAAAAAGCGCCATGAGCCCCTTTGCGGGCGCGCCACCCAGGGATCAGTTCAGGTCAGCCGCGGGGCGGAGTGTGCCGCAGCCACGGCTAAAGCCGCTCAGCAGCGCCGGTTTGCCGCCTTTACACAATCGCAAGGCCGAGCATTATTTCATGTTTTTCCCGTCTCTCTACCGGCGAGAGTGGAATCGCTCCTGTCCGCCGCCTCGCCCGGAATTGGCAGAGCCTCCTTTTGAGACCGTGGTCATTAACAATCCCCGGAAGCTGGAGATTGCCCAAAGGCTATCAGATTGGACGTTGGAACAGATGAAGGAGGCCAAGGCCGATATCGCGGTGCTTGCCCGGGGGGGAAGTCATATTTCCAAAACTCAGGACCGCACCTGGATGGAGCATAGCGGCATCCTGATTTTTAACCGAAAAAGTCAACAGTGGGAAATTTATAACCTGCTCAATGACTTTTGCGATCAGTCTCCCCGCTGCGATATTTGGCGCAATCAACCGCTGGATTTCTTTTACACCCAGCCGAACCACGACGAAAACGCCATGCTGCTCATACCCGACAAGGCCTTGCGGAAAAAACTCCGGCGGGGCATCGAGAGTGGGGCTTACAAAAAATTGCAATTCACCAAAGACTACAATGTCATTACCCGTTTTGACGGCGACAGAAGTCTCAATTGCAACAAGTGGGTGCTGATGAATCTGGTGGCCGCCCGTTCGGATGATTATGAGCCTCAATCCGTACTGGCGGAAATTGGTAAAACCTTCAAGCCGGGGCGGGTGCTGGTCTGCCCCATCATTCGCCCCCTGGCCAAGCAGCATCCAACCGTACTTCAGTCGGAAGCCCCTTTGACCGGGCCACTGAACACCGTCACCGCCGAAAGTTTGTACCGGTCCAATTTTTTTGAAAAAAAACTGTTTTACGATGAAAATACGGCCAGCCGACTGGGGCTATTGGACAGGATTAGCGAAACGGTCTTCCAGAGTGGGGACTAGCAGGGGTTAGTAGCCCACTTTCTCATTGACCATCACGTCCTCGGCGGAATGGGCATGGGGGAAAAACTTGCGGTGAATGGCCCGAACAGCCTCATGACCCTGGGCTTTATCGACCAGACAGCTGATTTTAATCTCGGAGGTGGAGATCATCTTGATGTTGATGCCGTTGTCAGAGAGCGCTTCAAACATTTCGGCGGCAATGCCCGGACGATCAATCATCCCGGCGCCCACAATGCTGACTTTGGCGATTTCAGTGTCGCTGGTGATGGTGTCCGCCCCAATTTTTTGCTGGACGGCTTTCAGCACGCGCAGGGCGTCATGGGCATCGGTGCTGTTGATGGTGAAGGCAATGTCATTGGTGCCTTCCCGCTTGCCCAGAGACTGGATAATCATATCCACGCTGATGTTTTCGTTGGCCAGACTGCCGAAAATCTCGGCGGCCACCCCCGGTTGATCCGGGCAACCGACCACGGCAAAGCGGCTTTGGCTGTTGTCACAGGCGATGCCGGTCACGGCGTTACCCCGGTCGGAGCTGACTTCTCCAATCATCATGGTTCCAGAATCCTCCAGGTAAAAGGTACTGCGTTTGCATAACTTGATGTTTCCCTGCCGGGCCAATTCCACCGCCCGAGGGTGAAGCACCTGAGCCCCTACCCGGGCCAGCTCCATCATTTCAATGTAGGAAATCTGATCAATCTTGATGGCCTCGGGCACCACCCGGGGATCGGTGGAGTACACGCCCCGCACGTCGGTGTAAATATCGCAACGCTCCGCGTTCAGAGCCCCGGTTAAGGCCACCGCCGAGGTATCCGAGCCGCCCCGGCCCAGCGTGGTGAAATCGCCCTTGCTGTTGATCCCCTGAAAGCCGGTCACCAGAACAATATAGCCCTGATTCAGGTGGTTGAGCATGTTTTCGGTCTTGATTTCCAGGATCCGGGCCCGGTTGTGCAAATCCTCGGTGTGAATGCCAGCCTGAGCCCCGTTCATACTGACGGCCTGATAGCCCATGGTCTGAATGGCCATGGCCACAGCGGCCACGGAGACCATTTCCCCGGTAGCCAGCAAGGCGTCATACTCCCGCCCGCCCGGATTTTCAGACAATTGACCGGCCAATTCAACCAGATCATCGGTGGAGTCCCCCATGGCGGAAATAACGGCCACGGTACGGTACCCCTTCTCGAAAGTGTCCACGATGATCCGGGCCACCTTTTTGATTTTTTCGGCGTCCGCTACGGAACTGCCGCCAAATTTCTGGACGATGATGGGGGATTCGCTGTAGGGGGACACGAGGGGCTCCTTCAAACCAAAATGAAAGGGGGATCACGTGAGGGAGAGGGGCTGTGGGCTCAGGCCAACGCCTGAATTAAAACCGGAATAATCGATAAATTGCCGGGTAAATGACTTTGAACGCTTCCCAAAAGACAGATCAAGTCACTGGGCAATACAATAGCAGGCCTGCTGGCTGTGGGCAAGGGCAACTCGGGAGGATTCCCTTTGCCAGATTGGCGCTAGACTGGCATAATACAGAAGAGATTTTCACGCAGTAAAATCGCGTTGTGCGGAGTGCGTTTGATGGTCAAGGTTTCAAGGGCCTTTAAGGCCGACACGGTGCATATGGGCCGCCTGGAGAAGGGGGCCGACATCATCCAGTCGCTGGAGCGGTTTTGTCTTGAGAACAATATCAACGCGGGCTGGGTCAATGTCATTGGCGCGCTGGAGAAAGGCACCATCAGCTATTACGACCAGCGGGAGCATGGCTATCATCATCAGCCGCTGAGTGGAGACTATGAAATCGTCAGTTGCAGCGGCAATATTTCCCTGAAGGATGGCAAGCCCTTTGCCCATTTGCACATTGTGCTGTCCGATACCGATTACCAGACCGTGGGAGGGCACTTATGGCCGGGGACCACGGCCATTTTCGCCGCGGAGTTTGTGCTGTTTGCGTTTCAGGGGCACTCTGACAGTGACCTTCTTGAACGCTGCCCGGACGTGCAAACCGGGCTGGCCCTCTGGTAAATTCCGGGGTAGAGTCCGGCGAATCCGGCTAAAAAACGCAGCCCTTACCCCGCCGGGCGTTTGCGAATCAGCCACAGAATCAGCATAAAGCCAATGCCGGTCAACAAGCCGCCCAAATGGGCCCAGAAGTTAATGGTGGCGCTTTCCGTAATACTCCACAGCACAAAAATAACGCTTAAAATCAGGGCCCCGCGCAGTTCTTTCCAGAAGGCCGCCTGGTTGGTTTGTAGCCGGGCCAGTAACATCAGGGTCAAATAAGCGCCCACCAGCCCAAAATCAATGGCCGAAGCCCCAAAGGTAAAGCCCTTGGGCAGCATGATGCTGGATAGCCACAACCCGCCCACCGCCGAGCCCAGATACAGGCTGAACAACAGGGGCGCTCCCAGCAACGGCTCCAGCAGATTCCCGAAAATAAGCAAACCTGCAATGTTATTGAACCAGTGCATGGGGTTGGCATGCAGCAGCGTGGCGGTGATGTAGCGCCACCATTCTCCCTGATGCACCAGTGGCGGGTAAAAGCCGCCCAGAATAATAAAACCGTCAGCCGGTTTCTGAAAGCCACTGGGAAAGCTGCTCAAGGTGTAAATCAGGGTCAACAGCAGCACAAAGCCCAGGGTCAGGGGGCAGCGACGCCAAAAAGGCGGTTCGCCAGCCTGAACCGCCTCATTCCGCTCAGGGGTGGGGGTGGGTTCTAGACTCATGGACTGAACTCGGTCATAAGGGCCTTTCGATTCCAGCCACGGCAGCGATTAGCGGGCAAGACCAATCGCCAGAAAAGGCTATCCCGTGGCGCTTCATTAGCCTAGCATAATCCACGCCGAGTCGAACCGATTTGGCAGGCACTTGGTTCCCTCCCTTGTCCTCGTTATAATGTGCCCATTACCGCACACGATATATGAGGCATTTCCCCCTATGGTCACGCAAGCTCCCGTTCAGTACGAAACCGTAATCGGTCTGGAGGTTCACGTCCAGCTCAAGACCGATTCCAAGCTGTTTGACCCCAGTCCCAATGCCTTTGGCGATGAGCCCAACGTCAACATCAACACCCCGTGTCTGGGGTTGCCGGGGGCCTTGCCGGTTTTGAACGAACGGGCGGTGGAGTACGCCATTCGTTTGGGTCTGGCCTTGAACTGCCAGATTGCCGAAGTGACCAAGTTTGACCGCAAGCAGTACTTCTACCCCGACTTGCCCAAGGGCTACCAGATTTCCCAGTACGACTACCCCATTTGCGAACACGGCTCCATCACCCTGTCCAACGGACGGCACGTGCGCATTTTGCGGGCCCACCTGGAAGAAGACGCTGGCAAACTGGTTCACGCGGGCGCGGTGGGCTTGGCCGGGTCCGATTACAGTCTGGTGGATCTCAATCGGGCCGGTTCTCCGCTGGTGGAAATCGTGTCCGAGCCCGATATTCGCTCCGCCGAAGAGGCCCGGGAGTACATGCAGCAGATTCGCAACATCGTGCGCTATCTGGATGTCTGCGATGGCAACCTGGAAGAGGGTTCCATGCGCTGCGACGCCAACGTGAGCATTCGCCCGGTGGGTAGTACCGAGTACGGCACCAAGACTGAAATCAAGAACATGAACAGCTTCCGCTCCGTGCAGCGGGCCATTGAATCCGAAGTGGCCCGGCAAATCGAGATTGTGGAAGCGGGCGGCAAAATCACCCAGGAATCCCGCCTGTGGGATGAGGCCACTCAAAGCACCAAAACCATGCGCAGCAAGGAAGAAGCGCACGATTACCGCTACTTCCCCGACCCGGACTTGCGCCCCCTGGCCATTCCCCGGGAGCAAGTGGAACATCTGCGCCAAACCCTGCCGGAACTGCCGCATCAGCGTTACGATCGCCTGATCACTGGTTTTGGCCTGAGCGAATATGACGCCGGGGTCATGGTGGAATTTAAGGAAATGGGCGACTTTTTTGAATTGGCCGTAGAACATACCGACAACTACAAGGCCGTTTCCAACTGGATTCAGGGCGATATTACCGCTTATCTGAAGAATAACAAGGTGTCTATTTTTGAAACCAAGCTCAGCCCCAAAGCGCTGGCCGAGTTGGTGCATCTGGTGGACAAGAACACCATCAGTTCCGCCATGGCCAAAAAACTGTTGCCCGAGTTGCTGGAGCATGGCGGCGAACCGGAGAAGCTGGTGCAGGAAAAAGGCATGGCCCAGATTTCCGATGCGGGCGCCTTGCGGGAATTGATTCAGAAGGTGATTGACGCCAACCCGGCCAACGTAGAAGCGTACCGGGGCGGCAAGGACAAACTGTTCGGCTTCTTTGTGGGTCAGGTCATGAAAGAAAGCAAGGGCTCGGCCAACCCGGAGCTGGTGAACCAGTTGCTGAAGGAAATGCTGGCCTAGCCAGAACCTACGACCGTCACGTTTATTTGGGGAGCGTTAAAACCATGACGCAAAAATTGACCATTCGGGATATTCAAAACTGGCAGGGCAAACGGGCACTGGTGCGGGAAGATTTCAACGTACCGCTGGACGCCCAGTTAAACATTACCGACGATACCCGCATTCGGGAAGCCTTGCCCACCTTACAGTATTTGACCGGGCAAGGGGCCAAGGTCATCATTATGAGCCATTTGGGCCGCCCTAAAGGCAAGCCCTCCCCGGAGTTTTCGCTGGCCCCGGTGGCCAAGCGCTTGCAAGAGCTGCTCCCTGCCATTAAGGTTCACTTTGCGGCGACGCCCTTGGCGGAGGATACCCCGGCGAAAATCGCCCAAATGGGTAGCGGGGAAATCCTGCTGCTGGAAAACATTCGCTTTGCGCCGGGTGAAGAGAAAAACGATCCCGCGCTGGCCAAACAGTTGGCCGCTTTGGGCGATGTCTACGTCAATGACGCCTTTGGCACCGCCCACCGGGCCCATGCCTCCACCGAAGGGGTGGCTCATTACCTGCAACCCAAAGTGGCCGGTTTGCTCATGGCCAAGGAAATTGAAACCCTGTCCACCGTTTTGAATAGCCCTGAGCCGCTGACCGCCATTATTGGCGGCAGTAAAATTTCCACCAAAATTACGGTGCTGGAGAATTTGCTGGAGAAGGTACAGCACTTGGTGATTGGCGGGGGTATGCTGTTTACCTTCCTCAAGGCCCAAGGTAAGGCCGTGGGCAACTCCCTGGTGGAGGATGACTTTGTGGACACTGCCCGGCAATTGCTCTCCAAAGGGGCTGGCAAAATCGTGCTGGCCACCGATGTGGTCATTGCCGACGCCTTTAAGGCCGATGCTACCAGTAAAACCGTTTCTGTGGACACCATCCCGGATAGCTGGATGGGGCTGGATATTGGCCCGGACTCAGTGGCCAACCTGCAAGGCATTCTCAAGCAAAGCCCGTTGGTCTTGTGGAATGGCCCGTTGGGCGTGTTTGAGTTTCCCGTCTTTGCCAACGGCACCCGTCAAATCGCCGAAACCCTGGCCCAACTGACCGAACAAGGCCTTTCCCGCACCGTGCTGGGTGGTGGAGACACCGTAGCGGCCATTGAACAGTTTGGCATTGACCCCAATCGGTATTCCCACGTGAGTACCGGCGGCGGGGCCAGCCTGGAGTTTCTGGAAGGAAAAGTCCTGCCGGGCATTGCCGCCCTGGATGACGCTTCCGTCCCGGTGGCCTGAGAAGACTGTCCGAGTATATTTCAGCAGAACTACAGGGTTGAGCATCAGAGGCTCAGCCCTGTTTTGCCTTCTGCACAGGCCCGAGTTTCCATTCATCAGGCTTGATTTTTGACCACGTTCGCCCTATGCTTTCCATTATTCAAGGCGGCATGGCCAAGTGGTAAGGCAGGAGTCTGCAAAACTCTCACCCCCAGTTCGAATCTGGGTGCCGCCTCCAAAATTTCTCAAAAGGGCTTCGGCCCTTTTTTGCGTTCCAGCAATGGTCCGTATTGGTTTCTCAATGTGGAGGCACGCCCAATCTTGGGGTTCAATGGCTCCCGGATAAAAATACGGCCAGAGAGAGTTCCTCGTCGGGGTCAGTGGTCTGTGTCATCCCTCAATGGCCCTCCATGGGGGTTACGCTCCGTTTTGTTCGGGAAGCCCCCCGGCAATCGCCCTGACAGGCTAAACCACGTGCTTCAGCTTGTAAACATAGTTTTCAAAGTGGTTGACCAAACCCGACAATTCAGCGTCCGCATCGCTCAGCAGATTTTGAAAGTGTCCGTTATTCCAGATGGCGGTACCCACAACCAGACAAAAAATCAATTCTTTCACCGTGATACCCCTTATGATCGATGATGGGCCTTTCAGGCATTGTTCACATTTCCTGATTTCAAAGTACAAGATAATCACCCTCCGTACATTGAGCCAGGGACGAGTCTTAAAGTACTCCCCTTCGCATAGACTGATGGATCAATCAGCGTTCTCAGATTTGAAATAAGTGATGCGAAATAGGAATATTTACGGGCTGTCTCTACGGTCTAGACATCAGGCAAGGCAAAGGTTTTTTGGGCCACAATACCCATTTGCTTCTGGCTGATGGGGAGCTGAACGATAAAAGTAGACCCTTCACCCGGCTTGCTGTGAGCGGTCACGGTCCCGAAGTGCCGCTCCACCACCCGTTTCACGATATTCAGACCAATCCCGGTACCCTCAAAGGAAGAGACCCCATGGAGCCGTTCAAAGACCTTGAAAATGCGATCCAGATAAATTTCATCAAACCCGATGCCGTTATCCGTCACCAGAATTTCACACCAGTTATTATCCAGCGCCTTAGCGGAAATGCTGACCATGGGCAAGGTATCGGGTTTGTGGAATTTGACGGCGTTCTCAATCAGGTTCAGGAATAACTGATGCAGTTGCATGGGGTCACAATCAATGACCAGGGTGTCTCCAATATGAACGGTGGCCTTGCAGCTTTTGATGTAAGGCTCCAAATCCCGAATGGCGCTCATAATGACATCGCGCAGGTTGTTGGGGGAAAATTGCAGCGTCTTTCGGGTCACCTTGGATAATTGCAGCAAGTCATCAATCAATAACTGCATCTTATAAACCGACTTCTGGATTCTTTCCAGATAATCCTGATTTTCCGCCGAGAGTTGTTGATGGGCATTGGTCATTAAAAAATGACTGAACTGACTCACCTTTCTCAAGGGCGCCTGCAAGTCGTGAGAAGCGATAATGGCAAACTGCTCCAAATCCTGATTGCTCTGGATCAGGGCCTGGGTTTTGGCTTCCACCAGCGTTTCCAGTTCTCTATTTCTTTCCCGCAACTCCTCGGTTTTTAATAACAGCAGGCGCACAATAATATCGCGAATCTCTCTGGCGGCTAATAGCTCATAGCTTGTCCAGGGCTCCGCTTTCAGCTTTACGGACTCTTTCCACAGGGCAAAGGAGGATCGAGGGGTCAGAACGTCCCCCGGTTTAAGGGTGTCCTTTCCCTCTGTCGGGTCACCCGCCCAGCTTACCGTGTGGATTTTTTCAGGTCGAAACCATAGCACGTAATTCCCCGGCTCCGGTAACAGGGAAATGGCCAGCAAACCAGATGCGACCCTGCGGTAAGCCTCGGCAGGCGGATAGACTTTGGCCAGTTCGTCAGTACTATACAGAGAGTCCGTCATATTGAACTGAAGCCAGCCAATCAGGGCTTTGATTTCTTCATGGGTGGGCGTGGAGCCGATGGTATGAATGTTCATTTCGCCATCATCTCTGGTGGCTTCGCAAATCACCGCTCCGGTGGTTTGAATAAAATCACCAATATTGGGATTAAAGTTAATCAGGGCTTCCACCAGCGTTTCCGAACGGGCCATAAATTCAATAAAATGACTTTTCATGGTCTGGAGTTCCAATTGATACTGATACTCCCGACGTTGCAGACGCAAACTGTACTCCTGGGAAATAAAGCGGGCCAGAACAATTAAAGTCGTTCGCACTTCATAGGGAACATAAATGGGACTGTAGTGATGGCAGGCAATGAGCCCCCACAGCGCGTTATTAATGACGATGGAAATAGTCAGTGTCCCCGACACGCCCATGTTTTGAAGATATTTGACATGAACGGGAGACACGCTTCTGAGGTCAGAAAAACTTAAATCCAGCAAATCCCCGCTCACCGGATTAATCAGCGGAATAATCGGAACCGGCTCATAGTGGATGTCCGGGATCACTCGCAGCGTATTCAGCAGGTACAATTCCCGGGCCTGCCTGGGGATATCGGTAGCAGGGTAGTGAAGGCCCAAATAGGTTTCCAGGTGGGCCTCTTTAACCTCAGCAATGATGGAGCCGTGTCCCCCGGGTTCAAATTCATAAACCATCACCCGATCGAAACCGGTAATCCGTTTGATGTCGTGAATAATGGGGTCCCAGAATTGCTGCGTGTCTTGCGGTTCCTGGCTGCTTCTGGAAAGCATATTTTTCAACTGGAACATGAGCGCCTCATGGCCCAAGCCTGCTTTCAGAGGCACCGTTTCCAGTTCCACGATCAGGAACCCCTTGTGTCGATGCGCAAAGACATTCAACACCTTCGCCGCATCGCCCGGACACTCATACTGAAATAGAAAGACAACGTTTCCCGCCTGCAAAATATTGCTGTCTAAAGCGTTCTGGCAAATGAGCGACTGCGCTTCACTCAGGAACTCCAGCAGGGAGCGGTTCAAAATCTGGTCGGGCGCAATGCCCAGATACCGATCTGCGTTGGCACTGACCTGGACAATCGTCCAGTGAGGTTCTGTACAGACCAGCAGCATCCCGTGCGGTTGAATACTGCCTGGCGTGTGAATCGGTTCCCGGTCACACGCTTTCAACAAGGCATCAACACCTTGATCCATCGACGGGTGCGATGATGACGACTGAAGCATGACAGTCCTCCTCCCCTTGCGCAAAGCAATCGTACAGTGTGCTGTCGGACAGTTTAAATCAAATGGTTAAAAAGTAATAGCACATCCACGACTCAATTCCGGGCAAGTGCTTTTTTAAAATGAACGTAATATACTCATCCCACGGTAAAAAATTGACCCGATTCAGTTTTTAAAAAAATTCACCGGTTTAGCTTCGATTTGGCCGACAAAGGTAACACCGCACTGCATTCATAACGAAAAAACCTACTAAAAGAAAAAGCTCAAACTTTGCAGTTTTATGACAGGTCATTATGTTGCAACGGCTTGATTCATCCATATTTTTGAGTAGAAAACTCTGTCTATGGAGCCCAGGAGAATTGAAGATCCCGGGTCCGGGCGCTGCGCTGAGTTCGGTAGTGCGGTTGGCGACCATTCTTCTGTGGGTTGAATTACTGTTCATCTCAGGCTGGGCTCAAGCCACCGACACCCTGACACTGGAAAAGGCCTTTCAGGAAGCGCTGGTCAATAACCCGTCCCTACAGGCCAAAAAAGCCGAACTGCTGATCAAGGAGGCGGAGATTGTAACCGCCTCGGCCCGCTTGAATCCCGCCATTATCAGCGACAACGGGGTTGCCGAAAAGACCTACCGTCTGGGCATTGAGCAAACCATCCAACTGGGTGGAAAGCGCCAGAAGCAGATAGAACTGTCCAAAGCCAGACGGGACGTCCTGCTGGCCGAAATTCAAAATACGGCGCAGTCCCTGCGTCGTGAGGTGCGTCACGCCTACACCCACCTGTATGATGCTCAACAGAGGCTACAGACCGCAGAGGACATCGCTGGAACCAATCAGCGATTAATGATTGTGGCGGAAAAACGACAGGAAGCGGGAGATGTGGCCAGTCTGGACGTACAATATGCCAAACTGGCTTTTCTGAAGGCTAAAAACGACGCCTACATGGCGTTTGGAGAAGTCGCATCGGCCAGAACCCTCCTGAATGCCCTGCTGGGAAAGCCTTTGGCCATGACTTGGGACTTGACCCCACCCACGATTATTCAAACGGAAACCGGTCAAACCCAGATCACGGAGAAACTGGATGAACTGATTTTACAAGGCGAAGTGACCATTCAGCAGGCCACTCTGGAGCATCTGGTGAATCTGGCTCTGGAAAACCGTGCCGAGCTGCATCAAAATCTCCGGGAAATGACCGTGGCGGAGCGTCAGTTGGCCCTGGCCAAAGCCAACCGGTTGCCTGACGTCTCCCTGACCGTTGGTCCCGATTTGGTCGCCGAACCGGGGCAGCGCCAAGTGAATGTTTTCGCCATCGCCAATGTCCCCGTTCCTTTATTCAACAGACAACAGGGCCCCATACAGGAGGCCAAAGCCCAAAAAACGCAACTGGAAGCCCAGCAGAAAGCCTTGAAAAACAGTGTCATTCTGGAGGTAACCAATGCCTACTATCAATTCACCGTGAATCGTCAACGCATTCGCCAGTATGAAAAGGAGTTACTGCCCACAGCCGAACGGGTTCTGGTTTTATCCCGCCAGAGTTTTGAAGTGGGTAAAACGGGCATTTATCTCCCCCTGGCCGCTCAGGAATCATATATGAACACCCGCATGGAATACCTGAAAGCCCTGGATGAATTTCAGGACTCCATCAGTAATCTGGAACGGGCCGTCGGAAAGCCGCTCTAGTTTTTGTCGGATCAACATGCCCCAACCCGGCGATCCGGTATGCCGTTTGATTTCACTCCCTGATTTTGATTTTAACGGATTAGACAACCAGGGAATTGAAGTGGCTGATTTTACGTTTAACATATCCGTAATGAATCAATGGAGGGGGTTTTGTAATGAGTCGAATTTATTGCACGCCAAAAAGTTTCAATATTCTGAGCGTAGTGTTAACGATTCTCCTTGGGGCAAGCATGTTATCAGGCTGTACTCAGGTCAATCGCCCTGTCAGCAAATCCGTGGAGCCGCCGTCTACCGGCAAGGCTCTGGTCAGGGGAGAAAATGAGCCTTCCAAACAGACCATGCCCCAGAAAACTATGGCCGAATCCATGAATCAGTGCCAGGATCTGATGAAACAGTCCTTGAATAACCCCTCGAACAACCCCAACTTCGCTTACGACAAGCAGTACATTGATACCCTGATCCAGCACCACCAAGGGGCCATCCAGATGGCTGAGGACGCCAAGCAGAAGGCCGAGCATACAGAGGTCCGGCAACTGGCTGAAAAGATGATTGAGACCGAGCAAAAAGAAATAGAAAAACTAAAAGACTGGCGTCAGAAATGGTATGGCGCAGAACCGAAAAAAAGCGCCCGGGGATAATTGTTGAATACCTGAAAAAGGGCTGTCTCTGCGGGGGCAGCCCTTTTATGCGTTCCGAAAAAAAGGGCTTCTTGTCGCACGCGCGATCAAATTTGAAGCAAGCGGTGTTTTTATTCTATTAAAAGTCACATCAAACTATAGATCCCATCAAGCGCAAGTGACAATGTTTTGCAGATTTTCTGATAGGCCATGGCCTTCTGCCCTTGATACGCAAGCAAATCCTTAGAAATTAGCAGCGCTTGGCAGGCATTGAACACCATTTTTTTGCCCGGTAGCGTTTTTAAAGTGAGAGAGAGAAATTGAGCTTATGAACCCGATTCAGCCGCTTCCTTTATACATGAGTAATCGCTTTTTGACAGGGGTTCGCCCCCCCGTTCCGCCCACTCCTCGCTCGGGCCCAGCGCCTCAAGCCGATGCCATGAGTAACTTTTTTGACATGCCGTTTATGGGTGGTGGTATTTCTGAAATTTTGAATGCCCTTTTCCAAAGGTTGGGCTTCAGCACCCAGAGTACCCGCTCTTTCAGTACCTTTGGCATACCTCCGTCTCCTTCTGCTCCGCCTGATAGCCCGGGTGCCACTGGTTCCTTTGGTTCCGTACCCCTGAATCCCGGGAGCAGTGTAAACCCACCTTCCACTCCCGCCGGGCAAGCAACCCAGGATGACGATCCCCAGGCCGAAGTCACCAAGCCTCCCGGTTCGAGCGCCGTTGATGATGCCGGTAACAATCCCGGTGATGAAGCCGTTGATAATACCGGTGGCCCGGGCGGAGCAACTGCCCCCGGACCAGCGGGTCAGCCTGCTGCTGGCCCAGCGGCAGGCAACCCGAGCAGCATCCCCAGCCCTAGCGGTCACGCGAAGCTTGATCGATGGGACGCTCAAATCAGAGCGGCGGCGGAGTCAACCGGGCTACCCGCCAACTACATTAAAGCCACCATGTGGGCAGAGTCCCGAGGTGTCCCAGAGGTGGAAACGGTGAACGGCGGTAACGGTCATGTTGACAAAGGTCTGATGCAAATCAGCGATCACACCTATGGCCTTGTTATGGAAAGCCAGCCCAATGCCCCCCGTGGCCTGAAAGCTGATAACCCCGATGATAATATTATGATGGGTGCATGGGAACTCAAGGACAAAGCCGAAAAAGCAGGCGGCGACCTGTTTGAGACCTCCAAAGCCTACGTGGGCACTGGAGACGCCCACGAAGAAGAGTACGCTACCTGGGTGCAAGGCTTCAAGAAAGATCTTGATGAAGGCAGGAAGCTCGTCGATTAAAAAGCGCTAAATTCCTTCAGCGATGAAAGGCCTTCTTTTCTCACCTTCCGGGCGTTCCACTGGAGTAAACGGTTCTTCCGATGGCCGGATGAAAGGGGCAAAGTGCTCTGAATTCAGGGAGATTGATTGTGAAAAGAGAGACACCCCTTCCAGTGGACATTTTGTGTTGATCCGATTCAGGATAGACAACCCCTTCAAGACCACTTCCTCGGCTTGCTGCGGTAGGAACGGATCACCCCACTGTCCGGTAAAAATATTCAAACGTCCCGATTGAACCGGCGAAGCGGGGAAGCTGCCCGGCTCGGACTCCGTCCGGGTGGATTCTGACGCCATGGTTTGCTCAACCTGATAAAATGCTTCCGGTGCCAGCAGTTCTGACTCGGCAGGAAGCTGCAAATCAGGATCGGAAACCTGATGGGCCACCCTGCGCGGGGAAAAGGACTGGGCAAAGGGGTTTAGGCCGGAGCTAAAACGTTTTGGGAAAAGCGCTGCTTTCGAAGCCCCACCCCTGGCCATGCCAGCCGACAGTGCTTCACTGGAACCACTGGGAGTGCTTGATGACACAAAAACATCACTGACCTCTCGGGGATTTTGAAAAACCTGAGCAGCCCGGGTGTGCCTGGATTTAATGGCCAGATCCAGCGGTGTCCGCTTCTGATGATCCCGGACGTTTGGTTCCGCGCCCAGATCCAGCAGAAGTTTGATAGCTTTGACATGCCCTTTTTTAGCAGCTGAATGCAAGGGCGTGGAACCGTACTCATTGGCCCGGTTCATCATACGATGCGCGTCCTGATCGGGCAGTGCAGCCACCAGTTCCTGAATAAAATCAACCGATCCGTGATAGGCGGCTGTGTGGAACAGCGTGTTCCCCTTGCTGTGCAGCTGTGTGAGATTGGCGCCCTGCCGCACCAACTGCAAAAGGGCCTCTGCGTCGTTGCGCTTTGCGGCGGTATGGAGTTGTTGTTGTAAGGCCGTCTGTGCCGCTCCGCGCTGGGGGGCAGACTGCGGCTTGTTATCCACCGTGGCGGATGATGGTTTATAAAAGACAACTACAGGCTTCACGATTGCAAAAACTCCTTACCAACATTACAGGGGACAATCTTTAACAGACCTGAAACGGCACTTTGATCACTTTACGTTTTGCGAAAGCGTTGGGCGCATTACTGGCGGATGCGTCCGGTGCGTTCTCCAAGGGACTGGCGTCGGGTCGATAATGCCGCATCCGCTGCTCCAACGCGGGGCGATTCAGCACTTTGGCCACAAACAGCGGTGTAACGCCCATGTTGTCTTTCAGCTGCACCATTTTACTGACCAAGGCAGGGCCACCCTGACGGTAATAGGCCTCCAGCAGGGCCTCTGTCATCTGGCTGCTGGTTTCCGCGTTTTCAAAGTCCGTCGCGATATGCAGGGGAGAACCACCCTGTTGAGTGAGGAGAGTCGGGTCCGCTCCCTGCTGAAGCATTTTTTTCAACAGCTCAACCCCACCCTCTGTGGCGGCCAGATGAAGGGGCCCGTACCCCATGGCGTTGGTTTGATTGACGGCCCGGGTCACAGCCCGGTGCGGGGATTCTCCCGCGTCCACGGCCTGATTTCGTATGGCCGCCAGAATTTCATCCGTCAGGACGTTGCTGATTTTCAGGGCTCCCTGCAAGCTGCCCGGATTGGCTTGACTGGCCTGACTGGCGTATTCGAGGGCCGCCATCAACGGAGTGCGACCTTCCCCATCCCGCGGCGTGGGATCGGCGTTTTCTGACAACAAGAACCGGACGGCTTCCACTTTGCCCAGCATGGCGGCATAGTGCAACGGAGTTCGCCCGTTCATGTCCGGGGTATTCGGGTTCAGTCCAGCATTCAGCCCTTTACGGGCCAAAGCATTTTGTTTCTCAAGGATGGCGCTCATGGCCTCGGTGAGATTCAGGGCCGCACCCAGATGGAGGACATTGGCCCCTTCGTCTGTCGTTTCACCCGCCAGCATGTTTTTAACCTGCTCATCCGGTTGTTTCAGCAGGCGGTTTACAATTTCGTCAATGCTGGCCCGGAAGCTATTATCCACCGCCGCCATCAGGCTGTTTTTTCCGGCGCAATTGGTCAAGGTCGGATCAGCACCGTGGGCCAGTAAAAACTGAACCGCTTCGGTATTGCCCGTGGCCACCGCCAAATGCAAGGGAGTATTCCGGAAGCGTCTATCGGCGGTGTTGAGCATTTGCTGGACGGTTTGCGGCGGCAGTTGGCCGAATAGCCGCTTCAGAATGGTCACCGATTCCGTGGCATCATGATTCTTTCTGGGGCCGAGCAAATGGTGCAACACGTTTTCACCCTCGACATCAGTCCGACCGGGATCCGCACCCCGTTTCAACAATTCATCGAGCATGGGCCCATCATTCATCAGGGCGGCCAGCTGCAAGGCCCCTCGTCCGGTTTTCTCGGTCTGGTTGATATCGGCGCCATTGGCCAGTAGCAGGCGAACGCTGTCCAAATCCTGATTGACCACCGCCAGATGCAGAGCGGGAGAGCCATTGGTCAGGGTGGCATTGGGATCGAATTTTCCGGAACGCAGCAAAGCCTCCAGGGTCTCCGTGGCCAGGGTGTGCGTGGCCGAATGCAGAGGACTCATACCGGCTTTGGTTCTGGCATTCGGGTTGGCGCCCTCTTCCAGCAATCGCAAGACAAACGCTGTATGCCCCCCCGCCGCAGCCAGATGAAGAGGGGTTTCAAGATCATTGTTAGGCTCATTAACGGAAAACCCCTGCGCCATCAGCCACTCCACACTGTCCAGCAGACCCGCTCTGGCCGCCTCGTGCAGCGGGGTATTTCCCTCCAGATTTTTCCATGCCTGACTATTCTTTATCGGGAAAAACTTTTTAGACGTCGTCAAAAACGCGCTGAGCGTCTCCGGTTTATCGGCCAGAACCGCCAGATGCAAGGGCGTTCTGCCCATACCGTTCTGGGCTTCGGGATTGGCGTTGTGCCTGAGTAGGCAAGCCATCACTTCCGCATGGCCCTGTTTGGCCGCCAGGTGCAGCGGGGTTTCCTCATGCTCGTTTTTTACGTTCACAGGAAATTTCTTATTCAGAAACCACTGAACAGCCTCAACCCGCCCCTCCCGGGCCGCGTCATGCAGCGGGGTATTGCCAACAGAATTCTTCCAGATCTCGGGCTTCCGGAATTGAGCGCTCCACTTTCCCTTTGCGTTGAGCGCGTCCAGATAGTCTGAACGGCCGGTCATGGCAGCCAGATGAAACGGAGTCCTGCCCACCGTGTCCTTGATAGAAGGGTCCGCCCCTTTCTCAAGAAACAATTCAACCCATTTGACAGGCATGGTGCTTAAAATTGCCACATGCAAGGGCGTTACCTGAACCGGTAGGCGATTCGACGGATTGGACGCACTGCCAAGCGCCACTTGATAGGGTTTATTGATGTTGAATGCGTTCAGCTGGCGGGTAAGAAAATCGTATTTTCCCTGTTCGTCCAGCGTTCGCAGGGTATCCGAATGGCGATTCAGAATATCCAGAAAGGTTTCCCGGGACTCCTCCGGCTTGGCGCCATAGACGGCCAGCACCGCCTCATCAATCTCATCCAGCCCGGAGGTGGTCTGTGGCAAGGTCGATTGAGGCTGTTTCCCCTTCTTTTTGGACTTCCCCGCCTTTTTGGAAGCGGCTGCCGCACTGGAGACATCATCCACCATGGACGAGGCGGACTGGGACAGCTTAGATGCGGCAGGCCCTTTTCCCCGCTTCGCCAGATGACCTGACGGGGTTTGAGGGGCCAGTTTTGGGGGATGCCCTGCTTTCCGACCCGGACTCTGCTCCGGGACATCGGCGTCTGTTACCTGCCGCAGGCTAATGGAAGACAGCGCCGGGGTTATCTTCCCCTTTGGGGCGGTCAAACCGGGCACTGGCGCAATGGTTTTGGCCCCTTGGCTGGCTTCCGGAATAGAAGCTCCTGATGGCCTGATGGGGAGCATAGGGTCAGGGGCAGGCAAGGTCGCCCCGGTCAGGGCGGGCCATTTGGCCAGAAAGGCAGCGCCGTGCGCCTCGGCATAGTCCCGAGGGGTGTGCCCGTTGGCGTCTGGGTGGTGCCAGTCCGCCGGAGCCAGTCCCTTTTTGCGCTCTCTGAGCAATTCTTCCATCGCTTCCTGATTTTGAAAAGCCACGGCCAGATGCAACGGCGTATAGCCCTGCCGCCCTGCGCTCTGGTTAAGGCCCGTTTGCTTGTCCCCTCGGTGCTTGGGGCTTAGCAAATGCCGCAGGACTTCAGCCTGATTTAGCCCCGAGGCCCAATGCAGAGCCGGGAGTCCGCTTGGGGTCAGCGCCTGAACATCAGCCCCTGCCGATTGCAGGGCTTTCATCAGTCGTACTTTGCCAGCCCCGGCAGCCGTCAGGTAAGGGGTCAGCCCCAACGCATTGCGTGTATTGAGATCAGCCCCCGCCTGCTGTAGAACCGTGAATGCGGCTTCATTCCCCTGCAGGGCCGCACGATGGAGTGGGCTATAGCCCGCCTCATCCCGGGCTTCCAGCTCAGCCCCATTCGCCAGAAGCCATCGGGTCGCCTCGGTACTGTCCTGCTCGGCGGCAATGTGCAACGGAGTGCGTTTGAGCGCATCTCGGGTGTTCACGTCCGTTCCTGCCGCCTGAAGCGCTTTCAGCATTTCCACGTTATCCGTGTGGACGGCCAGATGCGTCAGGGGCATGTTCTGATGGTAGCTGCTCAAGGGGGCGCCCTTTTCCAGCAATAACCGAACCATGGGCACATTGCCATTGGCCACAGCCAGAACGATGGGCGTTATTCCCTGAGGGTTGGGACGCAGGCTGTCGGCCCCGCTATCCAGGAGCAGGCTCGTGGCCTCCAAATCTCCCGCAGCAACCGCCGCCAGCAGGATGGGGGTCTGATCAGTGGGGTCCAGTATATTGGCCAGTTCTGGCTGAGCCGCCAAACGCTGCCCCAATTGCGCGTAGTTTTTCTGCCAGAGCGACTGAAACAGGGCCTGATGAGCGGTGTTGGAAGATTGAGTGGACAGGATGAGTTGATCGGATTCGGGGGTGCTGTTTGTTTGTCCGGTCCGCCCCGAAAAAAGTATCTCGCTCCCGGGCTCCGGGACAGGTTTCTGCCGGGACTGCGCATCCAGAAACACGGACGCTGACGGACGGGAATAGGACGCTGTGAACATGGAATACTCCTGGGCCGCTTGAAAGGCTACTTTGCCAGCCACTTGAACTATAAACTCAGACAAGAAACCCTGACACGTACTTTAACACTTCAGACAAAACGCTCAAGCCCAAGGATTGCCCTTCGGGGTCTTCAAAAAGACGCCAACAGTCTTGTCCCGCCCATTACCCGATTAAGCAGCCCCCACCTCTCATGCGCTGACACAAAGCCTTTTGAGAGGGTAAGGGTCGGAACACAGCGGAGGAAAGGCCTGGAAGTCATTCTGACGCTGAGTATTTGGCCCCCAATCAGGCCCTGCCATTCATCCCTATTCAATTGTAAAAATTTGTGAATCCAATCATACCCCTCACGCGGATTGGTAGCCGATTTATAAAAGAGTACGGCCCCAGGCTCTCCTTGGAGTCCTTCTCCTGTGTTCAACCGAGGAGAAAAGTAGCCAGTTCCACTATGATGGTGTGTATCCAGCAACGAATCAATCTGTTCTTCAAGCTGTTCACTTGCCAATGCAGGTCAACGTTCATGACGATTCCCGCTACCACCACCGGACTGACCCCCTCACAGGAATTCATGATCAGACGCTATACCCCTGACGACTCGGAAGCCTGGGATGCCTTCGTGGACGGTTCCCCCATGGGAACCTGGATGCAGACCCGACGTTTTTTGTCCTACCACGGCGATCGCTTTCAGGATCGCTCCCTGATTTTGCTGAACAGCAAAAAGCAATGGCAAGGCATTCTGCCCGCGGCGGTAGACCCCACCGATCCCCGGCGGGTGGTGAGTCACCCGGGACTTTCCTACGCTGGCCTGATTCATCAGGGGGATTTACAAGGCGAGAAAATGCTCAGCGCGTTCCAGGAAGTTGCCGCCTACTATCAATCGGCAGGGTTCCAAACCCTGCGCTACAAGGCCACGCCCTCCTTCTACCACCAGCATCCCAGTCAGGATGATCTCTACGCCCTGTTTCGATTGAACGCCAACCGATACCGCTGTGATATCACCAGCCTGATTGATCTGAATCATCGTCCCAAGCCCTGCTACGCCCTGAGACGGGCTTTGCAACAGGCCCAAAAAAATCAGATCGTCGTTTCCGAAACAGCGAACCCGGTTGATATTGAAGCCCTCTGGTTGATTCTGGCGGACAATTTACAACGCAAACACGGCGCCCGGCCCGTTCATTCGCTGGAGGAAATCCTGCGCCTGAAATCCCTGTTTCCCGATGCCATTCGCTTTATTATCGGCAGATCCGAGACAGACAAAAAAACAGAGATTGTGGCTGGCTTTGTCCTGTTTATCATGCCCATGACCACCCACATGCAATACAGCGCAGCCAGTGAAGCGGGCTATGACACCTACGCTCTGAACCCCGTAGCTGAGTACGCCATTGCCTTGGCCCATACGCTGGGGTGCCGGTATTTCGATTTCGGGATCAGCACGGAAAACGACGGGCGTGTTCTGAATCAGGGGCTGTATCGCTTCAAAGGCAAATTTGGCTCCGGCAGCGCCCTGCATGAGTTTTTTGATTTGACGCTCTGACAAGCCGCCATCAGCCAACTGTTTTTTGCTGACACCATCTGTACGTTTAGGGTCTGGTCAACAACAAATCTTCCCGGCGGTTGGCAAAGGGCAGGCGTGCGTCCTGAGGCAGCAGATAGGCGTCAAACCCTTGCAGGCGGGCCCGCATCATCAGCCCGAACAAGGTGCCATCATCAAGGTGTTCAGGTTCCATTTGATTAAAGCGGACATCCGGAAGCGTGGATTCGCCTGTAAACTGCTGATGGTAGCGTACGCCGTTATTGCTGGCAAAAAACCGCTTTCGCTTGGAAATATTGGGAATATCACCCAGAAGCATTTCGCCGCCTTCCGCCAGCAAAGCAAGGGCCGTATCCACAAACTGCTGAAAAAACCCTTCTTTAAAAGCAATCTGCAGAACGCTATACGATAACAAACAGTCCACCCGACCCCGATAATTCTGAAAAAAGGCTTCCATTTTGGGAAACTGACCCGGGAGCTTATGAATGAACGGCTTGTCCGGCAACAGGGCCAGCATCTCCTCGGAATCGATAAGCAAGAGTGTATGCCCATTGCGCTCGCACAGCTCAATCAGCATGTGGGGCAAGCGGCTGCAACCCGGCCCAATGTCGAGGATCACCTTATTTTTTTGCTCAAGGGAGGGTAACTTCCGCAAGATGTCCTCAAAAATAAAAGGTTCACTCTCTTTGCGGTAGGCATCCGGGAAACCCACTTTTTCATAGCAGCTCAAGTTGGAATCCTGGGCCATACGCCGGTACTCATCAAACGTGGGATTGTAAAACGTGGAGTTATTAACAGCACCTACGGATGGATTGGAAGACATGGGGTGGACTCCTGCAAAACAGCGGGCAATGATCGGGCAATCAGCAACTTGAGTTGCTGAAACGCATGTACATTTACATCTTTGTGAAAGAGCAATTCATCTTCGGCCAGAATCCCAAGCAGGGTCAAGTTTTTCAGTGCTTTGGCCTGAATACGATCCCGACGGGTTCTGGTCAGTTCGATATTTTTCAAAGTGGGCATGGGCAGGCCGTCCGTTGTAATTTCAGCGGCAGCAAATAAAATCTCCGCTGACTCTGAAATCAGCCCCATCCCTCGCAGTTCCTCAATGCCCCGCTGACACAAGGCATCCTTATCCCACACAGTATCAGGGCGCAAAAACAATTCCAGGGTCACCGGATAGCTTGGCCCCTGTGCGGCCTGCGGGCAAAAATTAGCGTAGTTGACCACCCGATAGGTTAAAAACTGGGAATCAAAGGGGTAAATGTAATACAAATCATTGGCTTGCAACATCTCGTTTAATTGGAAATGAACAAAGGCGGTTTGCAAGGGCGGATCAAAACAGTCCGCCGGATCTTGTAAGCCCAGGGTGAGGGTCAAGGGATGAATTCCCGCAGTCCACACCACATGCTCCACCGAGAGTCTGAGGGGCTCCTGTGCAGTCCGGTTGAGGGTCACTGAAGTTAGTCTGCCATCTTGCTGCTGAAATTCCCGGATGGTGGCCTCGGTCAGGATGGTCACATTTCTATGCCGCAGCCGGGCTTCAAAGGCATCAATCAGTTGCTGCATGCCCAATTTTTTCGGGTAGAAATTCCGCTTGCCCGCTGAACGTTCCAGGGGCAGGTCTCGCTGATCACTGAAGGCGACGCGGTTACGTAAATGCCGGGAGTTCGTTAAATCGGCCACCAACGACTCATCCAGAAAAGCCACCCGATTCAAATGTAGAAACATCAGCGGCAACCTGTGTAAGGACTGCATCTCTTTTCCAAACAGTTTAAAAAGAATCGGTTGAATCACAGACTCGGTAATCACCGACCCATAGTGCCTCAGGCAAAAGGCGTAAGCACCCTGAGGCGCCTGATCGAAATCGTCTGACTTTTGCTGACTCAGGTTCCAGAAAAAATCCTGCACGCAATCTTTGTACAATGATTCTGGCAGCCCCCTTAAATCAACAAAGGGGGTATTTTCCCGCAACGTTCCCTGATAATAATGGCCGGCAATCTCCCGCTCTCGTCCGCCCATAACATGCCACTGTTCAGGGGGGAGCAGACTGAGGAACAGATCATCCAGCTCTGGAATCAGGGTTTCCTGAAAGTTATGAGCCCCACAATCGAAACGCCCATGTTCGCCATAATCAAAGGATCGTAACAGGCCACCCAGCGTTTTTGATTTTTCGACCAGCACAATATTTCGTTCCGGCCAGGCCTGACTTAACAGGGTGGCAGCCATCAAGCCGGTCGTACCCCCACCGACAATCAGAATATTACGCTCTGCAGCTGGCATTGGCCCTCCACTACAGTTACTTTAAAAGCATGGCAACTTTGTGAACTTCAAGCGCATCCAGAATCATCTGGGCCCGATGTTTCCAGTGATGTTTTTCATTCACCAGACTGCGTCCGGCATCGGCGACCTGCTGTAACCGGTCCAAATCGCCCAGCATGGCCCGAATTTGGTCCGAAAACGTATCAGCGAGATTGGGAGATAATTGAAAATTAAAAATATTTTTCTCGTGTTCAAATTCACTTCTCAATCCGGGAATATCCTCACTCAGGCAAGCCGCCCCCTGATGCATGGCATAGGTCAAACGCTCGTGAATACCGGCCCGGTTGTTGGGCATGATATTCAGCACGACCTTGCTTTGCCCCATAATGTGTGGCGTCTCGGTAAAACTGACCGCCGGCAGAAATGTCATGTTCCCGGTGCGATGCTCAAATTGCTCCCAGCCGTTACCGAAAATCGCAATCGGATAATCGCCCAAGGCTTTCAGAACGTGATTTCTTCTGAAAATTCGAATGTAGCGATCAATATCACTGAGCAGACACCCCATTTTTTCCGGGGAAAGCTCCAATGGGTAGAGGCCTCCTGCCTCCATACGCTCAAAGAAAATGTGATGCAACTCACGCTCAGTCTCAAACTTGCCTTGCTCGATAGTGTCCCAGACCACCGTGTTCAGAATTTTGTTACCGTAGTCCAGCCGCTCCTCAGCCTCTTTCAGACTGGACAAGCAACTGCCAAAAAACACCAGATCATAAGGCCTCTCAGCAATGGGTACAATCTCTTTCACCACCTGCCGCCCGGCCAACTGAAGACAGGCATCCACGGTATTGGGCTTTCTGAGGTAATTGAAATAAAAATCATGACTGTTTTGATTGCTGAAAAAAATCAGCCTCTGCTGCAGAGCGTAGGTAATCCGATCCCAGTGGTAAAACGGATGATCCACAAACCAGCTGACCACCGGCACCTTAATCACGTCGTAAAGCGGTTTGTCTTGACACATTAACGACAAGCCGTTGCCATTAAAAGAAATAAAGAACTTAATGCCCCCGGAAATTTTCTTCAAATCCTCAATATAGTCTTCCTGGTTGAGATCGACGACCGCAATACTCTCGCCAAGCTCCTGAAAAGCCTCAGCAAGATGATCAACAAAGATTCTCAGTACATCGTACTGACTGCCGCCCTTCACAAGCACAATCTTCTGGGACAATTTTTTACCTTGGATTACCGGCTTTTGGGGAGACTTCAAAGCTGGATGCATCGACAAAAACTCACTTTCACACTTGAACCGAAGGTAACAACCAAAACAAAAAAATAAAGCGAACCTGAACTAACGAAAAAATACACAATTTATAGCAGGGGATACTTTCATTATAGTGTTAATATTTTAATTGTTATACTCTATTCGGTTGATTTCACTGGGTTTTTAGAATTTCAGAAATCTGACAAGTGAGTGTCCATGCTTAAAATTGGCGTTATCGGTTTTGGTTATTGGGGCCCCAATCTGGTGCGAAACTTTCACGCCGTGGAAGACGCGCAGGTGGTCATGATTTGCGACCGGGACGAACGCGCCCTGCAGCGAGCCCACAAGATGTTCCCCGGCATGCCCACCTGCTCGGACAGTGAGGATTTGCTACACTCGCCGGGAATCGACATCGTGGCTATTGCCACCCCGGTTTCTGCCCATTATCATCTGGCCAAAGAAGCCCTGATAAATGGCAAGCACGTTTTTGTGGAAAAACCGTTTACCGCCAATTCTCGTCAGGCGGAAGAACTAATCGCCCTGGCCGATGCCCGGGGACTGCTGATTATGGTGGATCACACCTTTTTGTTTACCGGCGCGGTTTGCAAGATTAAAGAACTGCTGGATGACAACGTGATTGGGGACGTGATGTATTACGACTCATCCAGGGTCAATCTGGGATTGTTCCAGTCGGATGTCAATGTGGTGTGGGATTTGGCCCCGCATGATTTTTCGATTATCAATCACCTGATGCCGGACGCACCGGTGGCTATTTCGGCGCAGGGCATGGACTTTTTCTCCGATGGTAGTGAAAGCGTGGCCTACGTGACCGCTCATTTCAGCGGCAAGCGTATTGCCCATTTCAATTTCAACTGGTTTTCCCCGGTCAAGATTCGGCGCACCCTGATTGGGGGAAGCCGAAAGATGCTGGTCTGGAACGATCTGGTTCCCGATGAAAAAGTCAGAGTGTATGACAAAGGGGTCATTCTGGATGTTAATGACGGAGACCTGGCCTCCATTGTGCAATACCGGACGGGCGACATCTACGTTCCCAAGCTGGATGGGCATGAGGCCTTGCTGAAAGAGTGCGAGTATTTTATCGCCTGCATCAAGTCGGGGCAAAAGCCCATCAATGATGGCCTTGCTGGCCTGAAAATCGTCAAAATGCTGGAAGCCTGCGACGCTTCCATGAAACGAAATGGACTGCCCGTTGAGCTGGATTTGGCCGGTCTACCGCTGTAGCCCGTGCTTGATAGATGGTGATTGATTGCCATTAAGTGAGCCCCTGAATGGGAGTCGCCACGCAGTTAATGTTGGGGCTTGAAAAATTTTGGACTGAGTCGGCGCACGGTGGAACCTGAACAGTCTGCCTTCGTCAAGGCTGAGAACCCTGCTTCGTATTGCCCCCTCGTCAGCCAAGGAGTTCCCCGCATGCCTGAATTATGGCTTGAGACCCTGTCCGTTGCCGCTCACTGTTCCGCAGACTGGGAGAAGATGACTGGCGATCATCAAAAGCGCTTTTGCCAGCAATGCCAGTTAAACGTCTACAACTTGTCCGGCATGACCCGAGACGCCGCCGAAGCACTGATTGCAGACAGTGAAGGACAGCTGTGCATCCGGTTTTTCCGACGGGCCGATGGCACCTTGCTGACCCGGGATTGCCCGGTCGGGCTGAAAACGTTGCACCGAAAACGGTTCATGAAAAGGTTCGGGAAAATAGCGGCGGTGGCCAGCATGGTGACCGTTGCTGGACTGTTTTATGTGCGACCCGCCTCGGCAGTGGAGCCCAATCAGGGAAATATGACCCTGGGGGAAGCGCTTACACCCCGCAAAATGGAGGCAACTCAGGGCGGCATGGCCTCAATGAAAGCTACTGAGCCCAAAGGGAATATCCCCACTTCGAAAAAGCCCTGCAAACTGCCCCCAAGACCCAAGAAGCCTGTCCCCGGAACATCGGTCACCCCCCCGCTCAAATTGTCCCCCGCCGCTGAACCCCACCAGGTGATAATGGGGAAAGTGGCCGCCCCCCGGGATTAACGCCTTTCAGTCATTCTGAACAAACCATTGGCGAGCCAATGCATCCTGGCGTCAGGTTTTGGCGAGCTAAACACTCGTTCTATAATCGTTTTATTAGGCTTTTGTCTGTGTTTGACATGCAAAAAGCACTTATTGTACGGTAACCGTAGTATTTAAAGCGGGCTCTCTGACTCTAAACCAGACTTTAAGCGCTCTCTACTTGCATTTCGCCGATGGGCGACCCATCTTGTCACAGGTATCTTTCTCTATGTTCACTTTGGATTCCCATTCCCCGTCACTTCCGCTCCGGAAGCGATTTTCTCCGCGCTTTAAAGGACATCAGGCGGAAAACAGAAACCGCCAATTTTCCAGCGAGCAGGCTGAGGCTCTGGCCACGTTGGTGCTTCAGCAGGATGCCACGGCCAACCCCTTACTGGATCACCAAAAGCCGCGTGGCTACGCAAAAATACCTGTGCTGCTTGAAAAAGGCGGAGAAAAACTCTCCAGCATGACGGCCAGCGTTGATTTTTTACCGCATCACGTATCGGCAACCACCCAAAGTCTCCTGCAGTGGGCTCAGAAAAAAATCAGCCCCTCCAGCCGCAGGGACGAGTTGAAAGCCGCCCATGAAGAACAAAGAATGGCTGATATCGAGCGTTTACTGAAAGCTGTGGAGCGTCAACTGCCCTTGGCAGACCTGTACGATCTGGAAGCAGGGATGCCGACGGCCGAAACCAGACGACTGCTGACTCAGGCTTTTAAGGACGAACCCAAACTGATGACGGTGATCAACAACGCCCTGACCCATCCGGCCATCGCCACGTTGATGTGGCCAGTAGTGGCCAGGCCGGATCTCCGGCAGAGTCTGGAAAGTATCGTAGCTTGGCAGCAGGAGCGAGAAAGTCACGCCCTGCCGCAAGATGACCAGAGCCTGCCTGAATCTTCCACCCTGCCCTTGGCGGCTGCCTCGTCCGAAGGTGGTTCAGCCCCGGAAAGCGGCGCTGAACTGTCCCACCGTTTACAAGCGGCAGCCGCCTTATCGGCACGAGGGGGAAAGGCACTGGCCCAAAAGCTACGGCAGTCCGAGTCCTTTCAGCTTCGCCCCATGTCCGATGCCGAGTTGAAAGCGCAATACTTCCAGAAAAACCAGTATCCGCCCCTCAAGGATCCCCACGAGTTTATGGTGCTGGAACCGGGAGAATCCAGGGTCAAGGTGACCAATCGACTGCCGCAAGCTGCGGAAGCCCATGCGGTTCAACCGTCCTGGTTCAAGCGCTTCCTACCCCATCCCAGAGCGCTGGTGCTGGATCATGCCCTGCCGATCAAGGTCACATCCAACGATCCCAACGCCCAGCTACTGATCGCCGCCTTGCTCAAGGATCAGGATTTACCGCCCATACAACCCAACACCACCGTGGCCTTGCGTTTAAGAAATGAGGCTCACTTCAAGCAACACGTCTTTCGCCCCATTGTGGATACCTTTCGCATCAGCGAAGAGATTGAAATCCGGGACCCCGGCAAACCGGGCGCGTTTAAAAAAGTGCAATTAAAAGAGGCCTGCCTGTGGCCCTTTATCGAGGCTGTCCTGCTGAGAGGGAAGGCGGGCCTGGGCCCCAACTGCAAGGTAAAAGGCAGCCAGACTCCTTGCTTCGACCTGTTGGCGGACGCCGATATTTATCAATTTACCGCCTCCGATCCGGCAGTCGCCAAGCTGCTGAACGATCGACTGCACAATAAAAACGATCCCAAATTACGGGAACTGAAAGCGAAACTGGCGGCCATTCAACTGGCGGGACTGCAATACGCGGAACAGGTTGATGTGCTGGACACGGTGGCCACCTTCTCCAAGGGGTTTGCCGCCGGGGTGGCCGGTGAACAGATTGCCAGCCACATTGGGGGAGAGGCGCAGCCCGGTGAAAACGTGTGGAAAAACCCGGCCATGTGGATTCGCTTGGCGTTTTTGAGTCTGGTGGATACCATTGATAACTGGTACGGGGAACATGGTGTGCTGGAAGCCGATTTAAAAGGCATGGACCTGAATAACAGTCACGAAGACGTTTTCGGCAACGCCCCGCCGGAGGATCCGCTGCCAGCCAGTCACTATTTTTCAGCCCGACACGCCACCCATCTGCCGGGCTGGCTGGAATCCCTGCGTCGTCGGGTTCTTCTGATGGGCGCCGGTGATGCCGACGGAAAAGCGTCTCAAGCCGTGGCCACCACCTATCGCTCAGTCGCCATGGGTGGGCTGGGAGGCATGGCCGCCTCCCTGTACGCCGCCAAGACCTTTACGGAAGCGCAACCCAAGTTGTACGAACAAATGCTGTCCACCTCCATCGGAACGCTGGGCGCCTTTTCCATTCCCATCAATTTTGGGCTGACCCTGCCCCGGGTCATGAGTTCTTTCAACGAACACCTGGAGGCCGGTCGGCTCAGGTTGCCGCCCCACGTCAAGGCCGATGATGAGAGCGCCGTTCAGACCTATATCCGGGAAATCGCCATGCAGGAAATGATGTCCAGAACCGGGCTGCAGGCATCCCTGAAATCCTACACGGTCATCCCCGCCTTGGGGCTGGTGTGGCCCGCGCAACTGGTTATTCCCCGGCCCATTTTGCAATCGGTTCTGGCCCCCTTTATGCCGGTGGCGGAAAATTTAACCCGCATGGGCATGATGCTGCACCGGGTGGATCGATCGTTCCCCAAAAGTCTTGCGGATACCGAGGGCATGGTGCTGACCGCGTATATCAACGATGAAGCGAATCTGGATCGCTATCAGCATGCCATCCGTGGGGCCTTCAACGGCACCTGGTCTCAGGTCACCGCCCAGGGCATGAATATTTTCACGTATCCGCTACAGTTGGCCATGACCCATCGAAAACACATTGATTTTCATGACGGGCCCGAATAACAAATCGAACAGAAAATACCAGGTCACCCGAATAGATTGAACCCAATTTTTTTCAAAATTTTTAAGGACAGTCAGCCTTCCCATTTTTAAAAACCCTGCAGGCAGGATAAGGCCCGTGTGGCGCATTGGTTCTGAGTTTGAGGTATGCTAGTATTTCCGGTATTCAATGACTGAGGTGAGGATTATGGATTTGGTAACCGGTGGGGCCGGTTATATCGGCAGCCATTTTATCAAGGCTTATCTGGATCGTTTTCCCGAAAGCGAGCTGGTAGCGGTAGACAACCTGTCGCAAGGGCATGCGGAAGCCCTCTCATTTTCACCTCGTATTCACTTTGAAAAAGAAGACATTGGCAATACAGAGGCTATGGTGGAAATCCTTCGAAAATACGAGGTCAAAACAGTCATACATTTTGCGGCCAACTGCTATGTGGGAGAGTCTCAGGAAAACCCGGCCAAGTATTTTCAGAACAACTGCGTCCATACTTTAAACCTGTTCAAGGCTATGCAAATTTGCGGCGTAAAGCAAATCGTTTTTTCCTCCACCTGCGCCACGTATGGCAACCCGGTTTATTCGCCTCTGGATGAGCAGCATCCGCAAAATCCCATCAATGTGTATGGGTCCACCAAGTTAATGATCGAGCAGGCGCTCAGGGCCTATTCACTGGCTCAAGGCTGGTCTTACGTGGCCTTGCGCTATTTCAACGCAGCCGGTGCGGATGAAAGCGGCCTGATCGGTGAGCGTCACGATCCGGAAACGCATCTGATTCCGCTGATCCTGCAAACCGCCCTGGGTAAACGCAAGGCCATCCAGATTTACGGCAATGATTACGAGACCCCGGACGGAACATGCATTCGGGATTACATCCACGTCAACGATCTGGCATCAGCCCATATCGCGGCGATTCAATACCTGAGAGCCAACCCCGGTGGAGAGATTTTTAACCTGGGCAGCACCCGGGGTTCATCCGTACTGGAGGTGATTAACACCTGCCAAAGCGTGACGGGCCGGGAGATTCATGTGGACTATTCCGCCCGCAGAGCGGGAGATCCCCCCATGCTGGTGGCCAATGCCGAAAAAGCCCAGCGCTTACTGGGATGGACAACCCAGTACGACTTGCGGAAGATCGTTGAAACCGCCTGGCAGTGGGAGCAGCATCCTCAATTCCCGAGCGGACGATAACCGCCAAGTGACGGTGTTTTCTCGTCGAAGCCCGGCATCCAATTGCGCTTAATTGGGCTTAAAAATTTCTTCGTTTTGGGCATAAGCACTGTTGATCGCCGAGAAATTTTACAATTTGAATTCGCCTGACCGGTTGATGCTAAAATATCAGAAAATTGTCTGGAGACTGCCACTGTGACTGTTATGACCCCACTCGATACCTTGTCCGCCATCGAACAACGGCGATCCGTTAAACATTATGATCCCGCCTTTGTCATGCCAGACGATCACAAGCAGCGTCTTCTGTCCCTGGCCTTACTTTCTCCCAGTTCATTCAATATCCAGAACTGGCGCTTTGTGGTGGTCGATGATCCAGAAATTCGTCAAAAACTCAAAGCAGCCGCCTGGAATCAGGATCAAGTGACCGATGCGTCCTTGCTGATTGTGCTGTGCGCCAACCTGAACAGCTGGGCGGAACAGCCCGAGCGCTACTGGCAAACCGCTCCCGAAGAAGTTCGTCACTTTTTAGTCACCGCCATCACCAATTTTTATGCGGACAAACCCCAAACCCAGCGGGATGAAGCAATGCGTTCCTGCGGAATTGCCGCCCAAACCCTGATGCTGGCCGCCAAGTCCATGGGTTATGACGCTTGCCCCATGGTGGGTTTCGACCCGGAAGCAGTGGCCCGGATTATCCGCCTGCCGGAGAACCATGTGATTGGCCTGATGGTGGCCATTGGCAAGGCCGTGCAGCCCGCTCGCCCCAGAGGTGGCCAGTTACCGATGGACGATGTGGTGATCCACAATCAATTTCCATAGTCGTCTCATGCCGTTCAGCCCATTTTCTATGATCCCGACCCAGCGGTGACCAACGCGGGCTCTGGGGCTTGATCCGGACGGCTTGCCGGAGACCCCAAGCGGCTTGCCAGAGGCAAGGTATAGGCCACAAAGGATTTGGTCATTCCCAGACAGCGCTCCTCATACAACTGGGCGTCCGGGAAAAAGCGCCGAACTTTGCCCTCATCCAGCAAACGCAACGAATCGACACGTTGCAGGCAGGTGTCCCAGGACTCACACGGCAGGCGATTCACCGGCTGAAGGGTGAGGCGTTGTTTCCAGGTCTCCACTGTACGGCCAATCCCGCCGCCAGTCAGATCAAAGTAATACAATAAAAACGCCTGTAGCGTTCTGGGCAAAAACTGATAGAACGGATAACAGGAGTGAGATTCTATCGGAAAATACAAATTGGGTGTTTGCACAAAATAAGCCTTGCCCACCCGGCGAATTTCCCGTGCCATTTTCAGTTGCTGGGCATCATCCCCCACGTGTTCAATCACCGAATTGGAAAAGACGATATCAAAGGCCTCATCCTCAAACTGGGACAAATCCGTGACATCGCCCGCCATACTGACAAAGGCGGGATGATGGCTTGGTGCGGCCTCCAGATTCAGCAACACAATCTCCAGTCCCTCGGTATCCTCGAATCCCATACTCTCCCAGAAGGACAAGGTTCCACCGGCATCCAGAATTTTCAAGGGTCGGGGAAATTGCGCCAGCCAGGCTTTAAAAAATAAAAATCGCTTTTGTCGCATTTTCCAGGCCAGACTATTGGGATTATAAGAGTCAAAAATTTTCTCTCGCAGAATATTCATGGGATGATCTCAAGCCTCACAACACTATTTTTCCAGGATGCCCAGCGGCACTTTCGGTCACTAAAAGTCTATTCAAGTGTTCTGTTCAGGAGGCATGTCTGGCATTGCAGCAAGCAATTCACACAAGCCCGTTTCTATTGTTCCTGAGCCAGCCCATGAAAAAAACTGTACAGGTAGCCAGACACCGCAGAAAAAACTAGACGCCTCGGCTAGGCAGCCTGGTGAGCATATGGGCCAAAACACAAGGGACGCAAGGCTGTCATAGATTTCCTGAATTCGCTATGCTTGCCCCCAAAAGTTGGCTGAACGTTTAACCCGTGAAACAGGCGGCTGGTTGGCCTATCCCTTCTAAAGTGATATGGTATGAAAGTGAAATTCCCCAAACCCTCCCAGTCACACAAATCCCAGAGAAAAGCCCCAATGTCCCGCCCGATTGATCCTGAAACCACCGGCCTCCGCTGGAATTTTGACAACAGCTACTGCCAGCTGGCACCCTGCTTCTTTACCCGGCAAGCCCCTAACCCCGTCCGTGACCCACGACTGGTGATATTCAATCATTCCCTCAGTCAGGAGCTTGGGCTCTCAGGTACCACAGAAACCGAGCCCTCGATAGCGCGAGAATTGGCCGGAAATCAGATTCCAGTGGGTGCCGAGCCCATTGCTCAGGCCTATGCCGGTCATCAGTTTGGGCATTTCGCCATTTTAGGCGATGGGCGGGCGATTTTATTGGGAGAGCATCTCAGCCCCAGCGGACAGCGCTTTGATATTCAACTGAAGGGCGCTGGACAAACGCCTTACTCTCGGAGAGGCGATGGGCGGGCCGCCCTGGGCCCCATGCTGAGAGAGTACATTATCAGCGAAGCCATGCATGCCCTTGGAATCCCCACCACTCGCAGTCTGGCCGTGGTAAGCACCGGCCAGCCCGTCTACCGGGAAACCCCACTGCCGGGAGCCATCCTCACCCGCATCGCCGCCAGCCATATTCGGGTTGGCACGTTTGAATACGCCGCCACCCAAGGGGATCTCACCCTGCTTCACAGCCTGGCCGATTACACCATACAGCGCCATTACCCCGAATGCGCGGAAGCCGAAAATCCCTATCTGGCCCTGTTACAGGCAATTTCCGAGGCACAGGCCCGCCTGATTGCCCGCTGGCAGCTGGTGGGTTTTGTTCACGGCGTCATGAACACGGATAATATGAGCATCGCCGGAGAAACCATTGACTATGGCCCTTGCGCCTTTATGGATGCCTATCATCCCCAAACAGTGTTTAGTTCCATCGATCAACAGGGGCGCTACGCTTACGGCAATCAGCCGTTAATGACTCAGTGGAATCTGGCCCGACTGACCGAAGCTCTGCTGCTCCTCTTGCACCCCGATCGTGAAGAGGCCTTGGCGTTGGGACGCACAGTGGTTTTTGAGTTTCCAGAGCGCTTCCAGCATTACTGGCGAATCGGGATGAGCGACAAACTAGGCCTGTTTACAGAAGAATCTTCAGACCAGGCGCTGATCGAAACGCTACTGGCCTGGATGCAAAACACGGCGCAGGATTTCACCCACACTTTTCGCAGTTTGGGTTCGGAATCTCTGGCCGATCAGCCTTTTTTCCAGGATGCCGCTTTCACCGACTGGCACGATGCGTGGCAAGCACGATTGAGCCGACAGCCTCAAACACCCGATCAGGTTCGCGCACACATGAATGCCCACAACCCGGCCATTATTGCCCGCAACCACCTTGTGGAAGAGGCCTTGCAAACTGCCAGTGAAAAAAACGATTTGAGCCTGCTTCACCAATTGCTGGAAGCACTCAGGCAACCTTATCGGGATCTACCCCAGTTTGCCACCTATCAAACACCACCGCCCCCCAGCGTAGAACCTTACCGTACTTTTTGCGGCACCTAGTTCCAAAAGCGTGTTGTGAAAAAAAATACTCGTCTGAATTTTATTTTTCTAATGAGCGCCAAGGCTGCTATCTGCACTGGCACTTGGTTTTCCCAAAAAGAAAATCAACCACATGGAAACCAGAAACACCACGCCCATAAACCAGAAAATATCGCCGAAAGACAGAATAGCCGCCTGCTGGTTCAGCATGCCATCCAGCAAGGCATAAGCCTGATGCTGGGCCTGGGCCATCGAGCTACCTTGCTGATGCAGATACTGAACCATGCCCTCAAAGCGGGCACGGGTGGCCGCGTCATACAGGCTAATGTGTTCACTTAATATGGTCCGATGAAAATTTTCCCGCTGGGCCAGCAAGGTGGTCAGCAAAGCGATGCCGATACTACCGCCAATTTGTCGGGTTAAGTTGAAAAAACCGGAAGCGGCGGCAATATCCGCTTTTGGGATGGGCCCCAGCGTGGCCAGCGTCAGAGGCATAAACATCAAGACAGTACCTGCCCCACGCCAAATCAATGGCCAGTAGAGGCTTTGCTCATTGGTATCCGGGTTGATGCCAGACAAGACAAACATGGTCACGGCCAAAATACTGGACCCAATGGCCACCAAAACCCGAGCATCGATCCACGTGGTTAATTTGGCCCCTAAAATCATAAACACCGCCGAGGCCAAGGCTCCCGGGAGCAACAAAAATCCGGTTTGTTCCGCGGTGTAGTGCAGCATGGACTGGGCAAAAATGGGCAGGGCAAAAAGCGCCCCATACAAGCTCATCCCCAATACCATGGAGTACAAACTCCCCGCCATCAGGGAACGGTGCCGCAACACCCGTAAATTGACCGCCGGATAATCAATACTCAACTCCCGCCAGATGAACAGGGCCATGCCCACCAAACTCAGAATCGCCATGGTTACAATAAAAGGCGAGGCAAACCAGTCATCCTGCTGCCCCTCTTCCAGCAAGGTTTGAAAACAGGCGAGGCCCACAGTCAGTAGGCCAATGCCCCACCAGTCCACCCGTCGGTTCATCTCTTTATTGACACGATCCGGGGCGAAGAAGATGTAGGCCGCCACCACAGCGATAATGCCAAAGGGTATATTGATAAAGAAAATCCACCGCCAGCCCAGGGCGTCGGTTAAATAGCCTCCCAAAGTTGGGCCCAGTGCCGGCCCCACCATGACCCCCAACCCAAAAACGGCTTGCGCCAAACCCTGCTCGTGCGCCGAAAAAGTTTCAAAGATAATGGACTGCCCCTTGGCCAGCAAGCCCCCGCCCGTCAACCCCTGAATCACACGCGCCACAACGAGCATGGACAAACTGGTGGAAAGTCCGCAAGCCACCGAGGCCAGCGTAAACCCGATTAGGCAGAAAATAAAATAGTTTTTCTTCCCAAAATAATCGCCCAGCCAGGCACTCAGGGGAATCATCACCACGTTGGCGATGGCATAGCCGGTTACCACCCAGCCGATTTCCGAAAGCGTGGCCCCCAGATTACCCTGCATTTCGCTCAGAGCCACGTTGACGATGCTGGTATCAATGACCTCCAGCAACGCTCCCAGAGAGGCCGTAATGGCCACTGCCCATTTCCACCAGGCCGGTCTGGCCGAGGGCTGATCCTGAGTCATGGCCATTACATCGGCGGTCATCGCATCTCCTTTTCATGGCCAATGGCTTGGGAAGGAGAAAGCCCCTGAATAAAAACTGACAGCGCCGTGTGCAGGTAATCATCCGGGGTGAAGTGGGTGGGCACCACTTTACGACGCAGCATAAACCCCATCAGCATACTCACCAGCATTTCTACCAGTTGCGTGGAATCCAGCTCCGGGCGTACTTGCCCCAGTTCTTTTGCACGATCCAGATAGCTGATTAAATGATGTCGCACCGGCGTCCAGGCGGCACAGGCAATCTGGTGGGCCGCTTCAGGCTGGCGATGGGCCTCCCCCACCATCATGCGCACCATGGGTTCATGCTGATACAGGACCTCCTGATAAACCGTGGCGTAGTAAGTCAGGTCCTGACGCAGATCGTTATGGCCCATATTGGAGCTTTCCAGCGCCTCTCGAATCTTTTGCGCGGCTGACTCCACCAACGCCTTCAGCAGCAACTCTTTACTCTGAAAAATACGAAATAAAGTGGTTTCATTCACACCGGCCACCTGGGCGATTTCCCGGGTGGTGGCCCCTTTAACGCCTCGCTCGGAAAACACCTGCAAAGCCGCTTGCATGAGGCGATCTCGGGTACTCATACCACTGGACTGGGCAGACATTCGAGGCGTCATTTTTTGTCTCCTGCGCCTTTGGCGGCGGACTGATCCGGCTTGTACCCTACATTCACGGTGACCAGCGTTGACATGCCTGGCACCAACAGTTGCTCATAGCCCTTGAGGGTATCGGCACTCAAGAGAATTTTGACCGGCACCCGCTGTACGATTTTCGTAAAATTTCCGGTGGCATTCTCCGCCGGAAGCAAGGCGAATTCGGCGCCAGCGGCCGGAGAAAAACTGGCGACCACCCCCTTAAAGTGGTGTTGAGGAAAAGCGTCCACCTCGACCTCCACCGGCTGACCGGGCCGCATGCTCCGAAGCTGTGTTTCCTTGTAATTGGCCACCACCCACAGTTCAGGGCTAACCACAGCCATCAGTGGTTCTCCAGCCTGAATGCGCTGGCCCACTTCCACCGTTTTCTTGCCAATGCGTCCAGTGACAGGGGACACAATACGGGTGTAGGAGAGATTCAACCTGGCCTGACGCACTTTGTCCTCTGCCATTTTCACGGCCACCAGCGCCGCTTCATACTCCCCTTGCGATACCCGCACCTGCATGCCTTGGGCCTGGGCGCCCTGAACCACCCCTTTGGACTGGGTCAATTTGGCGTAGTTGCCATTGAGCATACTGCGCATTTGTTGCGCTCTGGCCTGGGATTGCTTCAAAGCCGATGCGGCGGCGGCCTCAGCGGCCTGCGCATTTTTCAGCTGCGTTTCAATGGCGTCGCGTTGCTGAGCGGATACCGCATCGGGGTTGACCCCCTGATAGCGCTGAAAATCACTCTGGGCTTTATGGAGTAACACGGTTTGCTGCTGTAGTTGAGCGTAGGATTGCTGCACGGCAGCCTGAGCCTCTTCCAATTGTTTTTCCACCTGAGAAATACCAGCCCGTGAAGCGCTGAACCCTCCCAAGGCCTGAGTCAGTTGAGCGCTACTCTGCTTTTTGGAAAACGCAACAGCGTTGCCAGCCGTTTCAGCCCGGACCTTGGCATTCAGGAATTCATGCTCAGCCTGAGCAAGGGCCAGTTGATAATCCTGATCATCAATAATCGCCAACAACTGTCCTTTTTGAACGGGAATGTCATCATCAACCAGCACCGTCGTGATGGTGCCGGGAATCCGGGCCGCCACCGGATGAATGTGCCCTTGCAGGCTGGCGTTATCGGTTTGCTCGTACTGACTGCTGTGCCAGTACCAAACCAAACCCAGCAGGCCAACCCCCAGTAAACCAGCCACCACAAGGCCAATGACCTGAGCAGAGGCGAGCGCTTTGCCTGAAAAGGCTCTGGGGGTTTTGACGGCGGGAGGAGAAATCGTATTCAACATGATTGAAGCCTCATACTTATAAATCGCGGTGTGGATGGCAGGCCTTAAAATCCACCGCCCAAAGCCTTGTATAGGCTGATGGTGGCAATGGCGGCATCGGCTTTCTGTGCCAATAAGGCTTGCTGATACCGATTGAGTTCACTTTGGGTTCTCAAAACATCCAGCCTGGCAATCAGCCCCTGTCGCAGCAGGGATTGATTCAGCAGCCATTTCTGCTCAGTGACTGTCATTTGCCGCTGGGTGGCATCCTGTTGAGATTGCAGGCTTTTTAATGCGCTCAAACTGTCTTCTACTTCCTTCAGTCCCGTCAATACAGCCAGACGATAATTTTCCAGCGCTTCTTTTTGTTTGGCCTTTTTGTAATTCAACTCCGCGCTCAATTGTCCGCCGCGAAAAACCGGTTGATTGAGCAACAGATTCTGCACATTAAACACATTGGACCAGTCCCACAGCTTGCTGAATTGCAAACCGGCCGTGCCCACCAGCGATCCTATATTCAGGGTGGGCAAAAAGGCCTTGCGAGCCACTTTGACATCAATCCGGGCGCTTTCCAGCAAGGCCTCTTGCGCCAGAATATCGGGTCGACGGCTCAGCAGTACCGCGGGCATACCAGCGGGTGTTTCCGACGGTAATTCCATTTGCGTAAGGGTTCGGCGCTCCAGTTGCCGGGCCATCGCCGGGGGTGACCCCGTGAAAATGGCCAGTTGATGACTCCACAGCGCTTGTTGAGACTGCAGGCGCTTGACCGTATTTTCCGCCGCCAACGCGTCTCTCTCAGCATCCAGCACAGTTTTCTGATCGGTCAGTCCCGCTTCATACCGAGAAGTTTCCAGGGTGGCGATTTGCTTTAGCAAGGTCACTTGTTGTTGCTGGTGATCCAGCAGTGCATCAGTGCGCAGCAAGTTGATATAGGCGCCGCTCACCTCTCCCAGAACGGCGGTAACAGCGGCCTTGCTCTGTAGCTCAACGGCTTCAGTTCTTTTTTTTGCCGATTGCACACCATCCCAGTTTTTACCAAACCAGTCGACTTCATAAGAAAGCTGCAGTGGTAAATTGTACAAAAACTGGTTGCGGCTCAAGGGCAACTGCTGGGTGAGATTGCTCGGCAGGCCCAAGCGGTAGACGCTGGGGCTCAGGTTGACGCTGGGCAGTTCTTTGGCCACTGCCTGGCGCACCAAAGCCCGGGAAGACTCCAGTTGATGCAGGGCTATCTGAATGGACGGACTGTTTTGAATGGCCGCCTGAATGTAGACCGTCAGCTGCGGATCGTGGAAGCTCTCCCACCACAAGCGATCCGGAAACTGGTTGCTGAAGGTGTGAGCGGACTGATGCTTCCCCGAATGATCCAGAACCGGATTTTCCAACTCTCCCCAGGATTGATAGACCTTGACGCCCGCTTGCTTGACCTCGGCCATCGCCGGCTGAAATAAGGAAGATAAGAATAAGGGAGATAAAAGGATCAAGGCCGAAACGGCGCCAGCAACACTTGCAACTTGTTGAACAGACCTTGCCCCTATGCGGGAGGGATTTAACATAAATCACCCTTTGGGTTACGTGAGGATGCAAAATCAGGTGGATACCAGTGACACGGAGCATCTTGCTGGATGTGGAAACGAGTCATTTCATCACCGATTGATGAGGTATTTTCACTTTAAACCCACCCGTGTATAAATGCAAGCACTTGCTTGCATTTAGTTTAAAAAAATCTTCCCTCTCTAAATGATAATCTCTGACAAGCACAGACCCGCCCCCTGCCAGCAGACCCGAGCAATCACGCCCCGAGACGTTCCGACAATAAGGCGTTCCGAAATATCCGCCCAGACCGGGCTTCTCCGTTGGGGCTTTCCGTTCGAGCGGCGGCTGCGTTGGCACGATACTCAGCGTTGATATTGCGCCGCACCGATATCGCTCCATCTCAGCGCCTTGCTTGCGCTGTGCGGGCAAGATTGTTGCAACCATACTGCCAACGACGATCTAAAACTGTTCGGGTCGTCTCTAGTGACTGGCAGGTTCATGGGCCTTGCGCAATGCCGCAATATGCTCATCCGTCAGGTGGGCCGTATCGAATATGGAAAACCCCTGCGCGCCCGAGGCGTGTGCCTGCTTGATCTGCTCCATCAGGATTTCAGGGCCGCTGCCATTAAACGGACTAAAAATACCGGACACAATGGGCACCTTATCACTGGTGTACCCCTTCACAAAAGCGGTGTCCTGACCCACCACCTTCACGGAACTGGTCAGCAACATGGGCGCGAGAAAATCGATCCAGCCCTGCTCGGCCCACAAGCGCCAATCCTCGTGCTTTTTCACCTTGGATTCCAGCAATTTGGCAAAGGCCGTGGCCGACACCGGCAGGCCGGGCTTGCGCTGTCGGACCGTCTGGGCGGTCAGTTTGACGAAGCGATTCACCTGTTCTTCCTTGAAAGCGGACCACTGCCCCCAAAGCACGACATTCTGCGGGTTCAAGGTAGCCGGGTCCACGCCAGTGCGCTCCTGAAACAGGCGGCGGGCAGTGGGCGTGTACCCCCAGGTACTGCTCAGAAAACTCGTACGATCCGGGGACAGACTCAATGGATAGTCCATATAATCCAGTTGCAGGCCATCAATGTCGTAGCGGGTCACAATTTCATCGATCAGTTTGAGCAAAAAGGCCTCAGCCTCGGGGTTGGCCTGATCGGCAAAATAAGCGCCTTTCTCAATCGTGGAAGGCGTCAGGTGAGGCTGAGCCATGCTGGCGTATTGGACATTGGCCCACTGCGGGTATTGCTTCAAAATAGGGCCGGGGCCATGGAAGGAATCCGTTCCCACGTAATAGGACTGATACCAGACATGCAGCTTCAGCCCCCGCCGATGGCACTCCTCTACCCACACGGCCAGGGGGTCCCAACCGGAAAATTTGGGGTTCTGGGTATCACTCAAGCCATACAGCTTGTACGTATTGGACGGAAAAATCGTGTAGCCGTGGAAAAAAGTTTCCAGAAAAACCGTATTAATCCCGGCTTTGGCCAGACGATCCAGCGTGGCCCCCACCGCACTGGGGGATTGCTCCACGGGGCGATGCCAGGCGCCCCGAATGGCCGTGGCGGGAAACACATTGTAATGCCGCCAGGCTTCGCCATCCAGTCGCTTCATGGTCTCTTGTATCCGGGTCAGGGCCACGTCCTGCGGCATCCGCTCGATATTGCGAATCAACCACTGGGATTCGTCCCGCAGTGGTAAACTCACCAGATCCTTGAAACCATCCAGCTTTTTGGCCAGTTGATAGGCGTAGGTTTTCAGGGTCACATCACTGATAATCACCTGTCTGTCGGTATCCACCTGAATGCTGGCGCCCAGCGGGGCATGCTCAATCAGCCACTGTCTGGCGGTACCATGACCACTCAACACGTAGCCCCGATCGTTTGGAATCAGCGAGTCCGAGCCTTCCTGCTCCACCACCCGGCCATTAATCACGGTGACCTCAAAACCAAATTCATTAGTCTCCGTGCGGGGCTTGCCGTAGGCATGGCTATACAGAATCAGTTGATTGGAGGCCCGATACCCGGGAAATCCACTACCCGTGCTGTTGTTTGTGGAGGATGGGTTGATTACCGAAATCGGAAATTCCGACCGCGCCAACGGGGATTCCTCAGCCTGAACCGGGACGCCCCGCAACACACCCAAAGCCATCAGCCCGGCAGTACAAACAAGCAAAATTTTTCGGTACGACATGAATCTTCTTTCAGCTTAGTCACCAAAGCGGACGCTGGCAATCCCGTTTGAGTCCAGCCCGGTCGAGCTTGGGCAGTTTGGGTGATGCGCCGTGGCGCTTGATCCATTTGCGTTGGGGTCGCTCACAGCCAATCATCCTGACTGAACCATTCTACGCCAGTTTCAGTCAAAATGCCCCAAACGGTTCAGGCAACCTGAAATTGCAATGGCTCCAGGGCTGTCCAGTCATTTTCTATCCACTGAAAGGTCTTGCCGCTGTCGGGGTCAAACACCGTCAGGTGAATCCATTGATTCTCAACCAGATTCCGAACCGCCGCATGGGCGGCCACAATCTCCTGAACCCGGGCCAGAGGCGCCTCCACGAAAACCATCAGGCGCTGCGGATAATGATAGGGCGTGCCGTCATTGTCAAAAAGGGATTCATACGGCAAGCCCAACTGCAAATCGCTGCCGTTGCCAATGTAGGTCCCAAACAGACCCACCACGTTGTGCAGATACTTTTTTCCACTGCCAAAGCGATGCTGGTTCAGTGTTGAAAAATTGTATTGCAGGTTAATCCAGGCGCCCACCACCATGGGGGCGGTCATAATGGTGGTCAGGATACTGGCGTCAGCATCGCTTTGCCAGTCGTAGGAGTGCAGGAAGCATCGTCCCTCCAGATCCAGGGATTTAATGGATTCACGATTGCAGATCACAAAGGCCTGATTTCTGGACAAGCCCCACTCCGGCCGTGTTTGTGACCAGTCAAAACTCAACTCCTGGGCCTTGTTGGAATCCGGTCGGAAACCCGGTGTGCTGAAGCGTGTTTGCCGATTCATGCTGTTCAGGCGTGTGGCCTGTTCAAACACTTTTTTCAGCGCCAGAAAATGCTGCTGCTGCTGGCTTGGAATCACGTCCTCATTCAGGAAGGCAACCTCGTCCGTGGTGGTGTTATGCTCGGCGGCGATAAAGCGGGTATGCTCCGGGATAGCCCAGCCCGAGAGAATCAGGGCCTCCCGCACGTCGGGATGATTGAGAATCTGGCACAAGACCAGCGCGTTATACCCGCCGCCGTTGGCTCCGCAGGCACCACAGTCCAGAGCGGAGGCATAGGGGTTGTTACGGCTTCGGGCGTTGTGTCCGCAAATAATGACGAATTCCGCAAACGGTTGACGCAGTCCCAGCAGTTTGAGGATTCCCCGGGCCATTTCCACCTGCTCGGGAATGGCCATCCCCACGGTCAGCGGAGAATGCGAACAGGTTTGCACCTCCAGCTTGGGCATCAGGCCCAGCAGGGGGCTCAAGGTACTAATGACCGATTGCCGGACCTTGCCCAGCGGTGTGGCCCAGAAGGTATCCTTCAGCAATGTGGCGGCATGAATCAAACCAAAACTTTCTACGTAGGAAAAAGTGGCAAAGGTGTCCCGCTTGATTTTTTTCAGGGCGTAAATCCACTGGTTCCGCAGGGGAATGCCCTGTCTTAACCACTGGCCCAGGGGATTTTTCTCCAGAAAGGGCGAGGGGGATTCTGGAATCGTGTACTGAGGCTCTAGCAGGATGGGGCAAAGGGGCACAGCCTCGCTGCTGGCGTAACTGATTTTTTCAATGGGCAGGCCAAAAAAACCGGCGAAGCCGTAGGTTTGAATGTTTCCGGCACTTTCCAGAAATTTTCGATAGGGCTCTGAACGAACATCAATACAAAAGACCGCTTGCGCATCCGGGTGCATACGCACGGCATTACCCGTCTGCTTGGGCTGTTTGAATTGCTGGGTCAGGCTGGCCAGTAAATCACGGTTCTGGGAGAACTCCAGCGTTCGCATCATCAGCGTCAGGACCTGAAACGCATCTACCGTCTCACAATAATCCAGTAGCGCCGGGACAAGCGCCCGCCAGTCCTGCTTTCCCCCGGCGGGCAAGTGCGCCTGAACAGACGCGGTTCGACTGAGAACGCTGATGCGGTCGGCATAACGCTGAACCGACGCAGAAACCGTGGCCTCTTCCGAAGCGCCCCGGGGCCAGTCAGCCTCGACACAAGCGCAATGATAGAGAAAACAGATCAGCAAATAGTCAACCAGCAAGTCCTGATAATCCGGATTCTGGGCCTGGCGGTACTGCATGTAACCCACCCAGCCAGGCATCTGCTTTAAATGGAACTGGATGTAACGTTCTTGTTCCTCAACGGATAAACCCACCTCCTGGCATAGTTTTTCCAGACAGCCAATGCCTGAGTCGGGCGCTTCGGCATCCAGTATCAACCGCTTGACTCGGGCCCGCAGTGATTTTTTCACGGCGCCGGGCATGCTGTTGTCGTGCAAGGTCAGTCTGGCCCAACTGGTTCGCAGGGGCAGCTTCTGATTGGGCATCATCCAAATGGCCTGACCTTCATCCAGATAGGCGGCCAGCCACTTGGTGACCTGCTCATGAATCCAGCGACTCTTCACGGGAGGAAGCGGCTCCGGCTTTTCCAGCGCCTCCGCTGGCAAAGTTTCCGCCAGCGCCGCCATCATTTCCGCCCGACTGGCCCCACTTAACGGGATGGCCTCCCGATCCGCGAGAAGGGTAAACAGTTCCTCACGCAGCAACTGCTTATGACGAATGGACTGATTCCCCAAACAGAGCCTGCCATCCAGCCCTCCTTCAGACTCTGCCGCATCCAGAACCCGTTCGATGTCGGCCACGGAAAAGACCTGTTTTTGAAATAACCGCCGAAACACGTCCTGAGCCTGACTGACCGAGAATCCGCCATCCAGAGACGCCTCCTTCAAGGCCTGCGGAAAGGGCAAATGCTCCGAGGCCGCCAATGGGTTACAGGCGTTAAACGTTTGCAGGGGCCACAGTTTACCGTACTTTGCGGTGTAGCTCTGAATCAGGGCCATCAACGATGCGGATGCTTGCGAGTGACTCATGGGAATTGCTCCTTTAAGAAGTCAGAAAACTGGTTCTAGAAACGGGCCGAAAAGGTGCTGCGCTGTGGATTGCCACCAGCGGCGTTCAGCAGCAGCACGTAGCACTTTTCTTTCAGAGACGAGGGGATGGGCAACAGGTTTAACGAGGCCAACCAGGCCAACAAACCAGCCGTCAGAAAGGCCACGTTGGTCAGCGCCAGCATCATTGGCGGATCTGAAACTGTTACCTGATGAAAAACGGGGAGGGCACCAATGGCCAACCACTCATACATCAGGTAGGCCACCACCAGCAAGACACTGAACAGGGTGGCAACGCCCAGACCTTTGAAACCACTGCCCTTGGTTTTAATGATAGTGGTCTGGATAAACAGTGAAGACAATACCAGCACGCTCAGCAACAACGAGGGCAGTTGAGTCACCAGATTTCTCAAGGCTTCAATTTGCAGCAGGAACAGCCAGCTCACCGCAACGCTACCCGCGATAATCCCGGCGGTTTTGAGGCGCTGGGAAACGGTTCCCTGTGTGCCGCTCCGTTGAGCCTGCTCGCTTTTAACGTCCCGAATGGCCTGCCGGTACTCAATGACACTACCCGCGGACAGGAAGAGGCGAGCCTTGAAAAAACCGTGAACCACCAGGTGGAAAATAGCCAGATGAAAAGCGCCCAATCCGCACTCCATCATCATAAAGCCCATTTGGCCCACCGTGGAAAACGCGAGATAACGCTTGACATCCGATTGGACCAGCATGGCGGAACTGCCGTAAAGAGCGGACACCAGCCCCATAAACAGAATAAAGGCCAGAACCACCGGCTGCGAAGCCAGCAAGGGCGCCAGCTTGGAAAAGAGAACAGCCCCGGCGTTCACAAACCCGGCGTGCATAATGGCCGAAACCGGGGTAGGGGCCACCAGCGTGTGAACCAGCCATTTATGAAAAGGAATAATGGCCGTTTTGGAGAAAGCCCCGACACTCACAAACAGCAAAGAGATCAACAAGGTCAAGTTGTTGGGCTGTGCCGCCAGACCGTACCAGTCGGAGAGAAACAGGCTATCACTCAGGTTAATCAGGCCCGTGACGCCGATGACCAGAAACAGATCGCCCAGTAAAAAGCGGTTGAGGGCCATGCGCGCCGAGTTGATGGCAGCGGGCGTTTTGACGTGGCCGATCAGGAAGTACATCATCACGCCGGAAAACATCCAGCAGCCCACCGTAATCAGGGCGTGGTTACTCAACACAAAAAGCAGCAGGGAGGCGATCAGCAACTTGATTTTCAGAAAAAATAAGGGATAATCGGCATCCGTTTGCAGGTAATGGTAGGCAAAACGCTTGACCAATAAGCCCATTAACAAAATGTAGGGAACCAGCAAGGCCTGAAGGGGCCCATTTAAAAAATAACCCGTTGAAACGGGGGAAGCCGTGGTAAACGACTGAAAACTCCATAAAATTCCAAGAAACAGGGCCATCCAGGCGGAAATTTCACTCCACTGGCGCACTTCCGTACAGGGGCCTTTGGATTTCATCAGGTATAAAGCCAGGGCGCTGATTCCGTACAAGGCGACAATAGCGACTAACAACAGGTTTAAAACCATTTAAGCCGGCCTCAAAAGTAATTAACGAATACCCACAGTATGAATCAAATCAATCAATAAGTAAAATTAATGATTATTATATTTTTCATAACAAATTCTAATGAAAGGTATCTATGGCAGCCAGGGAGTCCTGAATAAAATCCTGAAAAGCCTGAATAGCCTGCGAAGGCTGGGGTATGGCCAGTAACTTGATCTGGGTGGCCTCCAGCGGTGGAAGTAAATCCTGAGCGTGTGAAGAATGTAACAATTCCGGGGGAACGCTGGTGATGGGTAAAACGGTCACACCCAAACCACCCCGGACAGCGGCAATATTCCCGGCGATACTTTGGCTGGTGTAGACCTGCTCCCAACCGATATTGTGACGTTCCAGGGCTTCAATGGCCCGGGAACGGTATACGCAAGGCTGCGGCGCCAGAACCAGACGAACGTTGCCAGCCTCCAGGGCCTGTTCCAGATTGTATCGCTTGCCCTTGACCCAAACCAGTGGCTCTTCCCACAGGGAAACGGCCCGATCCAGCTGATGTGACGGCTCCTGTTTAAAAACAATCAGGTCATAGTCCCCTTGTTCATAAGCCTCCAGCAGCTTCAGGGTCAGCTCACAATTCACCTCCAGATGCACCTGCGGGTATAGATTGGTGAATCGGGCCAGAATATTGGGCAAGTAAGCGGTGGCAAAATCTTCGGGGGAGCCGAAACGGATACGGCCCGCCACATTGCTCTGGTTGAACTCACTGATCAGACTTTCGTGCTGCAGTAACAGGTTTTCCGCCTTGACCAGAAAGGCTTGCCCCTGCGGAGTCAGGTTGACGTTTTTCCGGGTGCGATCGATCAGCGCAACACCCAGCAAGGCTTCCAGCTTCTGGATTTGCTGACTGACCGCGGACTGACTGAGGCCCACCTGATTGGCCGCCTTGGTGAACTGACCGGCATAGGCCAGCTTGACGAACGTATAAAGCAATTGCGGATCAATAAATTTCATCGGGAAATTTCATACAGGGGCGGGGCCTATGGGACTTGCTTTTCCATCTGACCGAGGGTCATTTCCGGTCGAGCCTCTTCCTCAAGCTGGGCAATGATCGTGGACAGAGGCTCCGGCTTACAGGAAAAAGGATCAATCAACATGGTTTCACCCGTTTCCAGACGGTATTTCCAGCCGTACAGGTGGAGCTGCCCTTTCGCCAGACGACTGGCCACTTCCGGGTAACTCCTCAGGTTCTGTAACTGTTGAATAATATTACGACGAATCAGCTCATTGAGCGCTGCCTCCAGATCCTGCCGCTCTTCCAGCGCATCCAGCACTTTGGCGTGGGGGGCCAGCCACTGATGGATGGCGGACTCCCCGGGCATTCCTTCCAGATTGAAGAGCGCCTTCAGGGCAGCGCAATCGGTATGCCCACACACAATAATGTGATGAACATCCAGCACGGTCAGGGCGAATTCTATGGCCGCGGCTTCGCTGGTGCTGGCCCCCGCCTGATATTCAGGCACCAGATTGCCCGGATTTTTAACCATAAACAGCGTGCCGGGAGGCGACTGGGTAATAATGGCAGGCTCCACCCGGGAGTCACAGCAGGTAAACATCAGGGCCACCGGGTGTTGTTCCTGGGACAAAGGCTGAAAAAACGCCTTGTTCGGGTTAAAGACCTTGTCTTTAAAGACAAGGGTGCCTTTCGCCAATCGCTTCATGATCGACTTTTTGCCTCTTGATTCGACAGCCAATGGCTCAATCATACAACGGTCGAATCGTAAACGCCCCCCAGCCTGGCTTTCTTTTCTGCTGCTTTCTCGAATGCCTTGTGAGACACCATTAAAATAAAAGCCCCTTCAGAGCGAACCCTTGGGCGTCCCTTCCTAGCGGCTCGTTCTCAGCAGCCATTCCGCCCTGAACCGCCTTCGCATTGTGCCATTTACGCTTCAGAATCCGCCAGACGTTGCTGGTAAGTGGCCAGAGCCAGAGAGACCAGATCCTGAAAGGCCGCCGAGGCTTTTTGCGCGCCGTAGTTTTCGTGGTACTCGGCGGTAAACAGACCAATCAGGCCAGCCAAAACTTCAAACACGGCCTGGGTGTCAATTTCATCATCCTCGTCGGTGCAGTTTTCCAGCAGAAGCGGGTACAGCTCCTCCATGATGTCCAGGGCCAAATCACTCTGAAATTCGGGAGCTTCGGGTGTGGCCCGAGAGGCGGCTTTGCGGGCGAAAGCGTTCTCGGCGGGAATGACCCGGGCGGTCACCGGTCTTGGGGCTGAAGCCTTCTTGTCTGTGCCCTTCTTGCCTGTCGCTTTGTTGTCTGCCGTATTCTTGTTTTTCGTATTCTTGCTTTTCGTATTCTTATCTATGGCCTTCTTGTCTGACGCCTTTGGATGGTGCTCACCGGTTTTCTCCCCGGAACCGCCTCCTTTTTTAACAGCCATGGCCGCCTCCCCTGTCACAATCATTTTTGTCAGTGTACCTGTTTTCGGGCTTCCGTGCCAGCCCTGAGCCCCCCTCCGTGATACAGTCCTCGGCAATACAGCCCCCCCTGTTTTAAAATCACCTGCTTCAGACTGGGCGTTCAGGGCATCAAGCCGGGAGTCCGGCCCGCTTCCTGAATAAGCCCCTGCAATTCGGCCTCCGTCCAGCCTGCACTCTGCGGCAGATTCCTTAAAAAATTAGCGTAGACCAAATCATCGGTACTGCCTGCGTGACTGGCGCCCCACTCAAAGGCTTGCTGAGACATGGCCAGACGTTCCGGAATCCAGCCAAGCTGAATATGCGGGATTTGAGACCCCAACAGCAGACGAGCCACCGAAACCAGCTTCAAGGCGTCCAACTCAGTGGTGAGTCCGGCTTGCGCCCCGGGCACCGGCTGATGTGGGGGCTTGGGCCAAAGCTGAATGACCAACCGTTGGAAAGCACCCGGATGGGCGTCCTGAAAGGCCCGCAGCACCGCCAGATGCGCCACCCGTTGCTCCCAATTTTCCAGGGGGCCAGCTTCCAGCCGGGCAATGGTCGGTAGGCCCCGCCCCTGGGCCAAGGCCACGATTTCCAGCCACCGTTTGACCGTCAGCTTCTTGGGCGCCACCCGGACCCGGTGGGCGTCTTCCAGAATTTCCGCCCCAAAGCCTTCCAGCACCGCAAGCCCATGATCCTGAAGACAGTCCAGAATGTAGGACTCACTACGATCACTCACCACCGCTAAAAAAGCGATCTCCTCCGGGGAAAAGCCCCGAACCCGACAGAAAGGAGCCTGATCCTGAATATGGTTCAGCACCCGTAGATAGGTTTTCAGCACGGTGGGGGCCTCTAATCCGGGAATAACCAAGGCCGAATGAAAACCGCCCCCGCTCAGGGTCAACCACCGGGATTGACTCGATTTCGCCGCTTGCAAGGTGGCGTCAATGGCATCAATGGACATCACAGCCTCGTGAGCGTTACCCAAGCGGGCTGGATACGGATAAAGCGCCGGGGCCATTTCGCAAATACTGGTCAAAAACAGGGATTGTCCCGTCTCATAGGCAATGGCCTCACCCACCTGATGCGTTTTGCGGCCATCGGCGACCCACCGCAAGCGGGCGCAATCGGCGACCGTCGGCAGGGCCAGCAAGGCCAACGCCTGCGCAACGGTCAGGGGCTGGTCATCCTCAGCCCTATCGAGCGCAGCGGAAGCCCGCTCCCGAATGGCACGTGACAGGTCGGATTGTTCGGTCAAAGTCTGGGTCATCATACTGCTATTGTAGAAGAAACAGGGCGAGTTTAAAGGTTAGCTCCCTCCGGTCAGGCGGAGGCGCACCGACCCAGCGCAAAAAAAAGGCGGTTATCAAAACCGCCTGTATCTCATCATCATCATTCAGTGGGGGTCAAATCTTTCTCTCTATCCAATCAAGGAGGGGGTACTTGAAGACGAGCGTACTTGCCCGGTTCAGGCAATCCAGGCCGGAACGCCGTTGGGTGATTCCAGCTGATTGACGCCCACGCCGTTAATCACGGTGCTGAGAATATTGCCACGATCCACCACGGGAGTCTCGGGCTCTGCCAGCAGGTTCATCAGACTGTCCTGCTGCTGAAGCGGGAACACCAGCGCGCCACTGGCCAGCCCGAAGGGAGGGCCCGAGAATACGCCGGGAATCACACCCACCGGTTTTTCCTGAGGCTGGGTCACCCGAGCCTGACTGAGCAGGAAAGCCAATTGGGAAAGTGTCTGCTGGGCGTTTTTCAACTGAGCGGTTTTTTCAGTAATCTGGGCCTGCAACTGGGCGGCCTGCCCCTGCACCCGGGCTTTGTCCTCCTTGCCCGTCTGGTCAGTTCGCAACACTTGGTCCCGCGACGCTTGCAAATCGGCAATGTCTTTTTGCAAGGTGCTGATTTGCGTCTGCACTTGCAGGATAGCCAGACCAAGCTGGGTGATATTGCTGGAATTGCCCACCGGAGGCTGAGTGATTGGCTCCAAGAGCGGAGAGCCATTCAGGAAGGTATTGGGGAAGAGTTGGGCCTGCGAGGCCACAGGGGTCACAAAATTCTGGAAGGGCGGAATCACCGGTGTGAGAAAGGGATACAAGGGCGGCACCAGATTGGGTTGAAAGAGGCCGCTGCCACCAAAGATCTTGTTGGAAGCGTCCATGGTCCCCAGCAGCACGTTCAGGGAGTTGGGATTTTGCCAAATCAGGGGGTTAAACTCCGCCAGGTCTTTGTTCAGGCTGGGAGAAGGCGTAAGGATATTGCTCCCGAAGCCGGCGGAGAAGATATTGCCGATCAGTCCGGTGGTTCCGTTTAAAACACTGACCGGGTTGGCGTTTTTGGGGATGGGGTTGTTTCCCAGTAGCAGAAACGGAGCGTTACCGCCGCCAGCGGAAATACTGCCGGAGAAATCATTGACGGAGCCCAGAATATCGCGGGGATGTAAAAAGTCGTTGCCCCGGCCATCGAAAACATTGCCGGACAGAACACCGGCATTCACCGTGGTGCTGGCAAAGGCGCGCGGGTTGGTGAACGGGGTAAACGAACTAGACAGAGTCGACATAATGCGGTGTCCCTTCTGATGATGAAACTCACTGAGCTTGAATAACTACGGGTGAGTGCCGAAAGCGATGGATGAGCGAATTTTACTGGCGTGAAAGCGGTGATGAGGAAAAAAATCAAATGGATCGGGGAATCAAGAATTGGAGATTAAAATGCCGGGAGGGATATCTGAAACTTATCCCTTATGAATGAATAAAAAATCCAAAGGATATAAAATTGATCCCATTGCTCGATATTGCTCAATATAGTTACAAAAGTTCACAAAATACCTGAAGAAAAGCGAGCGCAGGACGTCCCAGCGTCCATTCGGGAAACGTGACCCTAAGCTGGGTTGGCGACCCTATGCTTTCTTCTGCGGTTTCACCATTTCAAACAGTAAAATGGCGGTGGCCGTAGCCACGTTCAGGGAATCCACGGTACCGTGCATGGGAATTTTGACCAGAAAATCGCAGTTCTTGCGAACCAGCGAGGCCAGCCCTTTACCCTCGCTGCCCATAATCAGCAACAGGGGCATTTGGTAATCCTGCCGGTGATAATCCACGGCCCCGGTATCATTGGCCGCCCCGGCCACCCAGAAACCGGCGTCCTTCACCTGTTGAATGCCCTGATTGAGATTGGAGACCACGGCGATGGCCACGGTTTCCTCCGCCCCGGAAGCCGTTTTGGAAACCGCCGGGCCAAAACCGGCGCTGTGCTGCTTGGGGATAATCACCCCGTCAATACCAGCGGCATCAGCCACCCGCAAAATGGCCCCAAAGTTCCGAGGATCGGTCACCCCGTCCAGCATCAACAGGCGGGGGTGTTTGCCCGTGGCCTTTCTGGCCTCACAAAGCTGGAGCAGGGCAGGCAGGTTCAACAGGGTTTTGGGAGCCACCGAGGCCATGACCCCCTGATGGCTGATGCCACCCTCCTCCCGATTCTCAGGAAGGTCAGGATTGGCTTCGGCCAAGGCGGCCTCCTGTCCCCGCAGCATCTGATCCAGCTTTTGGCGGGGTACCACCTGCACCGGAATTTTGGCTTGTCGGGCACTCTCCTGAATGGCCTGCACCCGCTTGTCGGGCTTTAACCCTTCCGCCAGAAACACTTTGAACACCTTGGTCGGGCTGGTATCCAGCAGGGCTTTAACGCTATTTTTTCCGTACACATACCGGGAGCCACCGCTCATGACAGACCTTCCTTTTCAGTGCTAACGCTTCGGGGTTAGGGCGTTCGGGGGGGATGAAGCAGAGTTATCATAACTGAAAGGATGGCGGATGCGTTCCTTCAAGGATTTCTTTTGCTCCGCTTGGGGCGGCGCTGGCACCGGGGCGGGCAACCAGCCATTGGCAGCCACGGCGGGGGCCATATCCGTCAGGGAAAGCAACTGGGTGCGCTCACTGGACACATCGTAGCGCCACACGCCCAAAAACCTTTTTTCCTTCAAATCGTAGGCCCAGGCCTTCAGCAGCACCCCTTCATCGCTGTTGGGCTCCCACCCCAAGGGCTGGATATCCCAGCTCAGTTTTTCCAGATGCGGCAAGTTCCCGTGCTGAGCCCAGTAGTGCTGGATGATCCGCTGTACTTCCGGGTAAATGGTCACCGTCCCCCTGGCCTGATCGTAAATCAGGATATTGGAGGTGCGCACCCCCAGGTGCAACGTACCGCTGCGCTCCTTAAACAGCAAGCGGTTGCCCGTATAGGACCAATCCACCACGGTCAGGGTTCTGAAATCGAAGCGGTTGACCCGTTGAAAACCCACATCGGCAATAGCTTTCCGAATGCGGGTGGTCTTGCGGGGGTCAAAGCGGGCCGCATAGGTCTCAAAGGCCACCGGAGGCGCGGGCTTTTCCTGCGCCGCCTCACTGGGCAGTCGCTCCAGCGGGCGTTGTGGAAGCGGAGTGACCGGCACCCAGTACAATTTGGAAAAGGTCTGGCGATCATCGGGGGTAAACATGACCTCGGTGTAAACGAAGGCGCTTTTGTCCGGGGTCACCACCGGCGGGCTCTGGATCAGGCGACGCCCCTCCAGATTCCACAGATCCAGTTCTCGGGGAAAGGTGTTGTAAGGCTCGTAACGAACATAATCGGGGATATTGGACGGACTATCCACGGACAGCAGGGCGTTGCTGGCCGGTACGCCATAAACAGGAAGCGTCTCCGGGGCCACGGCAGGCGAGGGGGTAACCTGAATGGGCACCCCCGGTTTTTTGGCGGCCTCCACCCAGCTCAAAGCCAGGACAAGGATAGCCATTAGCCCACACACGCTCCAGCGCCAGAAACGCTTCATCATCGGAATACGCATAGCCTCATTGTGGCATGGCGGTGGAATGTCGCCGTCCTCAATTCAAAGGAACTTCTGGCCAAAGGCTTCACAATCCGGGAGCATCGGGGTGGAAGAACTGACAAGAAAACAGAAGAAAAAAAAAGACCTCTTTTTACAGAGAGGTCGATCCATTTTTTTGGTTGGGAGTGAGGGGGAAAGTGAGTGTTTTTGTAGGGATGTTAGTGTGTTACTAACTTTTGATAGCAATATACCGCTTCAAAAATCGCAGGCAAGAAAATCTCTAGCTCAACCGTCATGTTGTAATATTTCGTTACACTCCTCAAAAGTCCAGCAGACCAGAAAGCGTTTGAAGGCTGAAAAGTCAGGGCGACAACGCTTGGACGAGCAAAAAAAAAGACCTTCTAACAAGTTAGAAGGTCGATCCAATTTTTAGGTTGGGAGTGAGGGGGAAAGTGAAAGATTTAAGAGTTAGATCTAACGCTCAAACAACTGGTTTTGCTTTGCTATTAGGCTGAAAGCGCTGCCGTGTTTGAATGTTCAAGTAGAATATCGCTTCAAATTTCGGGCGCAACTGTTTTCGTATAATTTGACCCCACGTGTTTACAATTATTTACATAGAGTGTTCAAATCACACTAAAACCGTCGCTTTTCGATTTCAGCCGAATCGCCATTGACAGCCCTTTCCAATCAGGGGCATTTTGACAGCCGACTAATTGACAGCCGCCCTAAATTTTCTCCAGTGAGAAAATCGCACCATGACGGGTAAGTGTTTCTAACACACGGGGTTCTGGCTGTTACATTTGCTTACAGAACGGCCAGCTTGGTGTTTTCAGGACACGGACTCGGGCAAGCCGCCCCGCCCACCGGAACTTTTGCCGAACCCAGAGCCCTCGACAACGCGAAGGCCACCAAAGAAAAGTCGAACCAGGCTGGCCGGGGTGCGCTAAAATAAGGCATCAAGCAAGAGATTGACGAACCCCATGGATTTTTCTGGACAAACCATCGTCGTAGCCATCACCGGGGGCATTGCCGCCTACAAAGCCTGCGATCTCATTCGGGAACTATACCGCCGGGGCGCTCACCGGGTGCTGGGCATCCTGACCCCCACGGCGGAAGCCTTTCTGCCCGTCCTGACCGTGCAGGCCCTGACGCGTTACCCGGTGTACACCTCCGAATTGTCCGTGGATGATCACGGGGTGCCCATTCACATTGTGCTGGCCCAACAGGCCGATGCCCTGCTGATTGTCCCGGCCACCACCGATACCCTGGCCAAACTGGCCCACGGTCTGGCCGACAATCTGGTGACCACCACCGCCATTACCTTTACCGGCAAACCCGTCCTGATGGCCCCGGCCATGAACACCCGCATGTGGGATCACCCCCTCAGCCGCAAGAATCTGGAAACCCTGCAGGCCGTTCCCCATTACCATATCATTCAGCCCGGCTCGGGCAGTCTGGCCTGCGGAGAAGTGGGGGAAGGCCATCTGGCCGATCAGGAAACCATTTTACAAGCCTTGTACGCCGCCCTGCACCCTCAGCGAGGGTGCTACCGGGGTATCAAAGCCCTGGTAACCGCCGGAGGCACTTCTGAGCCCATTGATCCGGTGCGGGTCATTTCCAATCGCAGCTCTGGCAAAATGGGGCTGGCTATCGCCGATGAACTGGCGGCCATGGGGGCGGAAGTCACCCTGATCACCACCCGCCCGCCCAGTGGCAGGCGCTATCCGGTTATTACCGTGCAAACCGCCGCCGAGATGCAAGCGGCTGTGGAAGCCCAAGCCCCGCAGAGCCAGTTGATTCTGATGAGCGCGGCCATTTCCGATTACCGGGTGGACAACCCTTCCCCGCAAAAACTGAAGCGCACGACCAATGAGCCCCGACAGCTGGCCTTGAGTCCCAACCCCGATATTTTAGCCGGTCTGGGCGCCAAGAAACCGGGCGGGCAAATTCTGGTGGGCTTTGCCGCCGAGTCGCAGGCCCTCATTCATCACGCCACCCAAAAGCTGCAGGCCAAAAACCTGGATGCCATTGTGGCCAATGATATCAGTCGCAGCGATATCGGCTTTGAGGCCGATCACAATGAGGTGACGGTCCTGTTTGCCGATGGCCCGCCACAAATTTTATCCCGCAGCAAAAAATCAGACATCGCCCGGCAACTGCTGGTGCTTTTGCACGAACGCTTTTTCACCCAAACCCACAGCCCTTCCCGGGCAATCTGAATGGGGATTGCCTGAAAACGGCTGTGAGGAAATACCGCAGGGGAACCTGAATTCTTTCGGCCCCTCGCTTAAGTGTACAGGCTTCGCCAAGCCTCATCCGTGCCACGGGGCTGGGTCTCGAACTTGGCGATCATCTGCTTGTAAAGGTCTGCCATGTCCTCACTCACAGAAGGCTTGACCGTTTTGAGGGCCTGCTTCAGGTGGGCGTCGGAAATTTTAGCCCGACTCTGCAAAGCCAGCCGGGCCCCCTGATTGACCAGCTCCCTCAAATCGGCGATGGAATAGCCCTGCGTTTTTCGGGCCAGCCCGGCCACATCGATCTGTTCATCCAGCACATGGGCGGCCCGTTTCTGGAGATACATCCCCAAGACCTGCTGGCGACTGGCTTCATCGGGCGCTCCCACGTAAATTTTGGCGTTCATACGCCCGGAACGCACCAGGGCCGGGTCCAGCATATCCGGCAGGTTGGTGGTGGCCACCACAAACACGTTTTTACGGGCGCATTCATTCAACTGGTTCAGAAATTCGGCCACCTCCTCGTTGTGATGCAGGTTGACCGATTCCCCCTGTCGCTGCGGGGCCATGGCATCCACCTCGTCAATCAGTAAAACGGTGGGACGTTTGGTTTTTTTGGCCATTTTGGCGGCGGCATCAAAGGCCTCCCCAATAAACTTGGAGGTCTCGTGAATATAAGGGGAGGCGATGCTGGAGGGGTGAATCTCCAGAAAATTGGCCCCGGCCTCCTCCGCCACGGCCTTGGCGAAAAAGGTTTTACCATTGCCCGGCGGCCCATACAACAGCACCCCGGAGGCGGAATGCTCCAGCCCGTAATCCTTGTAAATTTGAGGATGCTGGATCTGATCCACCAGCAGACGATTCAAATCCGCCTTCAAACCCTCCATGCCAGCGATTCGCTTGAAACCCAGCCGCTCTGCCCCGGGGCCAAAGGGACTTTGTTTGTAGGACACAACCTGAATCTTCCCGGAGCCTCCTGCGTCCTCACTGTCGGAATCGCTCGATTCAGGGCCATTTGGGTTAAAGGCCATGGGCGTTTTTAAAAAGTCGGCAAACGCTTTATTCACCGTGGTTCGCACCAGCAAGCGCAAGTTCGCGTCATCCGCCACGGGTGGCGCGTCCGGCAGGCGTCGGGACGGGGGCACCGTCGTCGCCGCAGAATCCGCGGGCGGGGCAGGCTTTTGGGTCACTGACGTGTCCACTTTATTTCGTTTTCGCAGGTTATAACGGTGCCCCAAAAGGTCTTGATTGCTCTTTTCATCACTCAAGGACCCCGAGCTGAACGAGTATTCCCGAGACGAGGAAGTCGAGGGGCTTGCGCTTTCCTCGGCGTCATAACTATCCCCTGAATCACTCTCGCTGGGTTCCGGGGTGCGCTTGCGACGCCCTGCGAAATGAACCTCATCCCGCTGCAAAAACGGCCATAACGGCGCGGACTTTGCCAAACGCCCCGGTTCAGGATTACTTTTTTTCAGGGCGATGCCCTGAGGCTGCTTGCCCAAAACGGCACTCGAAACTCCAATCATTAACGCTCCCCTTCCCTTATCTTGAACTCACTTGAATCAATATGACAGTCTAAAACAGATACGCGAATGGCAAACTTGCTGCAAACATCGGCTTTTCAGAGAATGAAAAGCAAAAATACCTGGCGCTGGTTGCGACCGGTTAAAAACCCACTTCGAAATTCACTTTAATATACTGGAAACAAACATACACCAAAAAACACAAAACTCAAGTCTGGATCTGGCACCCCGTTCAAAAGCACCAGAGATCACCACCCGACCAAAGAAAACGCCCGGTCAATGGGCCGGGCGTTTTCGACTTTGAGGCGAATGTCCTAGACGGAACCAGCCAGTTCCGGCAGCACGTCAATGAATTCCGGCTCGATTTTGTCCTGAATCACCCCAATGGCCTGTCCCCGCCAGAGCAGCAGCTTCACGGCCTTGCGGATTTCCACATCGGCATCCAGGGTCATCTCGTTCACGTACATGCCCACAAAGGCGTCCGCGGTCTTTTTATCCAGACCCCGGGCGAATTGCAGGGCGTATTCCAGCGCCTCTTCCCGGTGCTTCAGGCCATGCTCGATGCTGCGCTTCAGCACCCGGCCAATTTTCTGGATCATCTCCGGGCCCAAATCCCGACGGATGGCGTTCCCCCCGAGGGGCAGGGTCAGGTTGCACTCTTCAAACCACCATTCGCCCAAATCTACAATTTTAACAAAGCCCTGTTGCTGATAGGTCAGCTGGCCTTCGTGAATGATCAAACCGGCGGCAAACTCACCGCTTTCCACCCGTTCCATGATCTGATCAAAGGGCACCACGGCGGTTTTCAGTTCCGGCATCCAGATTTTCAGGGCCAGGTAAGCGGTGGTCATTTCACCGGGGACGGCCACCGTAATCTGCGTCAATTCATCCCGGGTCAGGGGCTTTTTGGCAATCAGCACCGGGCCGTACTTATCCCCCACGCTGGAGCCGACGTTGAGCAAGGCGTACTTGTCATGCAAATGGGCATAGGCGTGATAGGAGATGGCGGTCAGCTCGTAGGTGCCCTTCAGGGCTTCCCGGTTCAGGGTTTCAATGTCGGTCAGGATATGCTCGAAGGTCAGTCCTTCGGCATCAATCTTGTGGTGCGCCAGCGCCCAAAACATAAAGGCATCGTCGGAGTCCGGGCTGTGGGCAACTCGAATGACAGCCGGGGCGGGTTTGATTTCGCTCATAATTAGCACTCTCCAGTTAAAGGGTAGGGGGATCGAACTTGATAATAGGGTACCCCAAATATCCCCAGACCCAAAGCACCAGCCTCACAGCATCGGGTTAAGTCTTTTCGATGGAGTCGAAAATTGAAAAACAAGCGCTGCCGTTTTCGATTTCGCTTGCTTTTTGAGCATTAACCGGGTAATACTAACTGAAATTGGATTTTTTGGTTCAGGTTTGTTTTTCACTATGGCAACGGGCCTCATCTGGAAATCTGGTTGTATATATCAAGTAATTTTTGAGGTTCCTAACATCGTGACCGTAACCGAACTCATTTGCGTCAACTGTGGCACTGGTTTTCCCTTTACCGCCGAAGAGCAAGAATTTTATCAATCCAAAGGGTTTCAGCCCCCCAAAAAATGCAAACCCTGCCGGGATGCCGCAAAGCAAAGCCGTGGCGGCGGTTACGGTGGTGGTAGCAGCTATGGCGGTGGCAGCCGTGGTGGCTACGGTGGCGGCGGTTACGATCGTCCCCAGCGCCAGATGTACGACGCGGTTTGCGCCAGCTGCGGCGTAAACACCCAGGTTCCGTTCCAACCGAACGGCAGCAAGCCTGTGTATTGCCGTGATTGCTACCAAAATACCGGCTCTTACTAAAATTTAGGCAATTCTCGATATGGGGGTGGTTTGTTCCATTCAGGAAAACCATCCCCATATCCCTGTTTATCCATCCTCCGAAAAACCGAGTGGAAAAATCCGATAGTCGTTACTAACCGTGGTTAACACCTGCAACGTGTGATGAAAGTCTGATTTTTACTCTGTTCATCGAAAAAATCAGTACCAATCACCAATTAAAGGTAACCACATGACAGCTATCCAATTTCAGGACTTGCCGTTGAGCGAGTCCCTTCAAAAAGCCATTGCCGATATGGGCTTTGAAAACGCTTCCGACATTCAGGGGCAAGCCATTCCGCCCCTGCTGGAAGGCAACGATCTGATCGGGCAAGCCCAAACCGGTACCGGCAAAACCTGCGCCTTTGGCATCCCCATTGTGGAGCGCATCGATCCGCTCTCCAAAAACGTGCAGGCGCTCATTCTATGTCCCACCCGCGAGCTGGCCGTTCAGGTCTCCGAAGAGTTCAAAAAACTGCTCAAGCACCACAAACAGATTTCTGTGGCCACCTTGTACGGCGGCGACCCCATGCCCAAGCAATTGCGGGCCCTGCAAAAGCGGCCTCAAATCGTGGTGGGCACCCCGGGCCGGGTCATTGATCACCTAGGCCGCAGAACCTTGCGCATTCAGGCTTTGCAAACCGTGGTTCTGGATGAAGCCGATGAAATGCTGAACATGGGCTTTGTGGATGATATTGAAAAAATTCTGGCCTACACTCCTAAAGAGCGTCAAACAGTCTTTTTCTCAGCCACCTTGCCCCGGGCCATTCTGGAACTGAAAGATCGCTACCAGCGCAACCCCATTCACATTAAAGCGGCCCACCAGGCCAAGACCGCAGCCCTCATCGATGCTTCCTACTACGAAGTGCATCGTCGCAAGAAAGCGGAAGCCCTGGTCTTTTTGCTGGAGCAACACCAGTTCCAACTGGGTCTCATCTTCTGCAACACCAAAATGCAGGTGGAAGAACTGGTGGATTGCCTGCAAAGTCAGGGTTACCCGGCTGAAGGACTGCACGGTGGCATGCCCCAACGCAAGCGGGATAAAGTCATGCAGCGCTTCCGCAAAGGAGCGGTTCGCTTCCTGATTGCCACCGATGTGGCCGCCCGGGGCATTGACGTGCGGAACATCGACGCGGTGTTCAACTACGATTTACCGCTGGATCAGGCCTTTTACATCCACCGGGTCGGGCGTACCGGACGGGCCGGACAATCGGGACGGGCTATCACTTTCGTGGAAAAAAGCCAATTGCCACGACTGAGAAGCTTCCTGCGCTGCCCGGAAATATCCCTGCGCAAGGAGCAACTGCCTCACGCGGCCAACGCTTAGGCTCATTCCTTCATATACTTTCAGGGGGCGTCCCCAGAGTGCAATCTCAGAGTGACGCCCCCTTTTTGTCGCCTTGGTCTATCAGGCCGGTAACAGGGCCTCCAGCGGTGTAAAAGGCAAGCCGTGGGCTTCCGCCACCGAGGCGTAGGTGATATGCCCGTTCAGGGCATTGACCCCTTTGGCCAAGGCGGCATTCTTGCGCACCGCCCTATCGAAGCCCTGATTGGCCAGGGCCAGCACGTAGGGCAAGGTGGCATTCGTAAGGGCAAAGGTGGAAGTCCGGGCCACGGCGCCCGGCATATTGGCCACCGAATAATGAATCACCCCGTGTTTCACATAAGCCGGATCGGCGTGGGTGGTGACCCGATCGATGGTCTCGATGGAGCCGCCCTGATCAATGGCCACGTCCACAATGACCGAGCCCGGCTGCATTTCCTGCACCATGGCTTCCGTCACCAGCTTGGGGGCCTTGGCCCCGGGAATGAGTACCGCCCCAATCAGCAAGTCGGCCTGCCGAGCCTCTTCCCGAATGTTAAAACTATTGGACATCAGGGTTTTCAGACGCCCCTGAAAAATATCATCCAGATGCCGCAAGCGATCCAGATTCACATCCAGCAGGGTCACATCGGCCCCAAAGCCCAGGGCGATTTTAGCGGCGCTGGTGCCCACCGTCCCCCCGCCCAGAATCATAACCCGGGCCGGATGGGTGCCCGGCACCCCGCCCAGTAACATGCCCTTGCCCCCATAATGCTTTTCCAGCAGCATGGCCCCGATTTGCACGGACATCTTGCCCGCCACCTCGCTCATGGGGGTGAGCAGGGGCAGGGAGCGATCCGGCAACTGGATGGTCTCATAGGCGATGGCCTTGACCCGGTTGCGAATGAGGGCCCGGGTCAGGGCCGGTTCGGCGGCCAGATGCAAAAAGGTAAACAGCAACTGATTTTCCCGCAGCAGATCATATTCCGGAGCCAGCGGTTCTTTCACTTTCACGATCATCTCGGCGTTGGCATACACCTCGGACGGCGTGGAGACTATCTGGGCGCCCACCTGCTCATAATCGAAATCGTTAAAGCCGCTGCCCACCCCGGCGGTACTTTCCAGAAGCACCGTGTGTCCCTGCTTGATCAGGGCTTCCACCCCGGCGGGGGTCATGGCCACCCGATGTTCGTTGGGTTTAACCTCTTTGGGAACGCCAATGCGCATGTTTTGCCCTCATCACAACGTGTCGCCAACGGTTTATATAGTATCAGGCCCCACCCCCGGAATAAAGGAGCCCGCTCAAGAAGCGGGAAAACATTCCCAAAAACGCCACTTATGGGCGACTTTCAAAAAACGCCTTGACCGCCTGAACCACTGCCTCGGCCTCGGCCATGCGCAGTTCCGGGCAAATGGGCAGGGATAAACACTGCTGACTCAGGGTTTCCGCGTTAGGAAAGGCCCCAGCCTGATAGCCCAGATGGGCAAAGGCCGGTTGCAGGTGCAACGGAATGGGATAATGAATGGCCGCCTGAATGCCCCGGGCGTTTAAGAATTGCAGCAAGGCGTCCCGCTGGGCGGTTTGCACCACGTATAAATGATAAACATGCGTGCGATTCGCACCCACCCGGGGTAATGTCAAGTCGGGTAAATCGCTCAAGGCAGCGTTGTAAAACGCGGCTATCTCATTGCGACGGGCGTTCCATGCATCCAAATGCCCCAGCTTGGTGAGCAGAACAGAGGCCTGCACGGTATCCAGCCGACTGTTGACCCCTTCCACGGCATGCTCATACTTGCTCAAGCGGCCATGGTTAGCCAGCATACGGATTTTGTGGGCCAAGTCGGCGTCATTGGTGGTGATGCCGCCCCCATCCCCGAAGGCCCCCAGATTTTTACCGGGATAAAAACTGAACGCGGCCGCTTGCCCCCAGGAACCGATGCGTTGCCCGGCGAATTCCGCCCCGTGAGCCTGAGCGGCGTCTTCAATCAGAAACAGGCCGTGCTGATGGGCCAACTGCTGCAGGGCGGCCAAATCGGCAGGCTGACCGTACAAATGCACCGGTAACAGCGCTTTGGTTTTGTCCGTAATCAACCGGGCCACTTGCGCGACATCCAGCGTGTAGGTCAAGGGATCGATATCGGCAAAGACCACCTTAACGCCCAGCGGGGCGAAAATCTCGGCGGTGGCAATAAAGCTCATGGTGCAGGTAATCACTTCATCGCCCGGCTGTAGGCCCAACGCCCTGAAAATGAGGTACAGGGCATCCGTTCCGTTGCCCACCCCCACGCAATGCTGCGCCCCGCAATACTGGGCAAAGGCCTGCTCAAACTGCGTCACGGCGGCCCCGCCGATGAAATCGGCCCTGTCCAGCAAATCGGTAAAACTGGCCTGAAAGGCGTCTCGGTAAGTCTGTGCCTGACGCTGCAAATTCACCAGAGGGATACTTGTTTTCACCGCCATACCGCTGCCACTCCGTCTTGTCCGTCTCTCAATCCTATCTTACCCCACGATACGGATTTGATGATAATCCCCAAAAAACCCCAGCGAATTGTTCGGCCTGAACAGCCTGCTTTTCACCCGATCCCGGTACTTTTATTGCTCGAACCACCCAACCGGCGGATCAATTGGTGGCCCCAGCAGGATTCGAACCTGCAACCAACGAATTATGAGTTCGCTGCTCTAACCGTTGAGCTATAGGGCCTCAATCTCACAAAAATCAATCACTATAATAGCCTGAACCGGGCCCAATTGAAAATGGCTGGGCTCAAATCCGTTACCCTGCCCCCGCCCGTTGGCAATTGACCGTCTCTCTTCCCGGCGGAATTCGATATAATAGAAGGGTCAGCCATTCAGCCATACCAGGGCAACCACGGCATGACATTCCTCAGGCAGGCATTCACCCAAAGTCAAATCAGACGGAGAGGGCGCAAAAACCGTGTTTAGTATTTTTTGGCCTCTGAATCTGGCCAAGGGATTGCTGGGCTTTGTCCTGAACGGGCTTGTCTTTCTCTCTTGCCTTCTGACGGCCATGGCCCTGATGGGTGACAAAGGCTGGGTGTGGAGCCTGACCACCCACTTCCGGGTGCAGTACCTGTGCGTGCAAGCGCTGGCTTTTCTCTTCGCCAGTGTCAGTTACTGGCAAAAAAGCAAGCCGGACGGCCCCCGCAAGATCGATCAGTGGGTCAGCCTGATTGTGCTGGGAACCTTTCTAGGCATCAACCTGTCCGCTGTGCTGCCCTACTACCTGCGGCAACCCAGGCCGGATTTATCCCAAACCTCAGGCCGCCCCCTGAAACTGATGCACATCAACGTGTTTGGCAACGTCAATTCCAACACCGAAGCGGTCATAAAGACCATCCAGACCGAACAGCCGGATATGATTGACTTTGTGGAATACACCGAACGCTGGCTGCAGCAACTGGAGCGGTCATCGACCCTGAAACAGTACCCCTACCGCCTGTCGGGCCGGGGAAATATGGCCCTGTACAGCAAACGCCCCCTGATCAATGCCCGACTGGTCTACGCCGGACGCCAAACCGTGGCCAATCAGGCCAACATCATCGCCAAAATCTGGCTCAACGGGCAACCGGTAACAATATTGGTGGCCCATCCGGCCTCGCCCATCCGGCCATCCCACTTAACCTGGCTGCAGGAGAGCTTTGGCACCTGGATTAAAGAGCGTCCCCGCCTGGGAAAAAACCTGGTGGTGGTGGGCGATCTCAACACCACGCCCTGGTCTGTGGAGTTTAAGACCCTGATTGAAAAAACCGGCCTGCGGGACAGCCAGCTGGACTTCGGGATTCAGCCCAGCTGGCCCATGCTGCTACCCCTGATTGGCATTCGCGCCGAATCCAACTGGCTCACCCAGCTGATGCAAATTCCCATCGATCACGTGCTGGTCAGTGAGCGTTTGGTGGTCACCGACCGGCATACCGGCCCCTTCGTGGGTTCCGATCATTTGCCGGTGGTGGTGACACTGGCCGTTGGCCCCGGCCAGTCACCCCCTCAAAAAACCCACGGCCTTTAAAATGGCGAGGCGGCCTTCAGTACAGGCCTCTTAGGGCCTGAATACGGCTCAACAATGCCCAATACTCCTGGAGCTAGCCTACAGCACAAACAGGCTTTTGACCATGTGCTTCATGTAAGCCACCCGATCGGAACGCTCGGTCATAATGCGATTGGCCGTCTGGGTGCCCACCTCGTGCAGCAGAAACAAAAAATTCATGGCATGCTGGGCCCGGGCCTTGGGATGAGGCGCCTTAGCCACCGCCTTGGCCAGCGATTGAATGGCCTCTTCCTCCAGCACCACCAAATCCTTAAAGCCAATGACCTCTTCCACCAGTTTATGCTGATCCTTCAGCGATTTTCCGGCAATCACGCTGTCGGCCAGCTTGCGCGCGGTCTCCCGATTCAGTTGTCCGTCTCCGGACAGATCCCGAACCGCCGGAATCCGGGGAACCATTTCGGACGGTAAAACCTTCAGCACGTAAGCGGCCATGACCCGTTTGCCATGCCAGGTTTTCATGGCCTGATTGATCACGCACTGGCCCACGTTATCCCGCAGAAACAGGGCCCGCATGTGATTTTGCTTGACCTGCTCCGGACTGCTCCCCTGGTTGGCTTCATCCAGCGCCTCGGCAATGGCCCGATCCGCCGTCAAAATATCCCAGGGTGTTTTGACCTTGCTCATCAGCTCGGGGCGCTCCGGGAAATGCTTGCCTTCAATGGCGCTTTTGGCCAGACGCAGGGCCTCCCCATGATTTAACCGGCAATACGGATGCGGCTCCTCATCAATGGAGCCATCCGTGCGGCAGGCAGGCCCACTCATGGTGAAACCGGAAGCCGCCTTTGCCTTTTGAGAAGAACGAACCTCTCCCTTCTTGCCCGATTGGTTCCAGCCAGCCTGATTGAAAATCTCCAGCCCGCTGGATCGGGATTCCTGCTTTTGTGAGAATGTTCGCGCCCTCTGCAGTGGATTTTCGCTTCGCAAGCGCAGCGGGCGGATAAACCCGCTCTTCAGAACGCCGGGCGAAGCCTCTCCCCCTTTGGATTGCCTGGAGCGCTGCTCTGCGGACTGCTGATACGGCACACTTATACGTGTTAATACGTTCATATCAATGAAACCCTCCCTCACAAAACTTCAAGAGCCCCCAACGTCGTTGAATGAATCCCAAAACTGATAAAAAGAACCCACTTAACTATAGAAAGAATGACTACCTGGCTACTTACGATGAGAAAAACGAATTATAGCACAAGCAACGCAATGTCAACATTATTCAGAGGGGATATGCAACCAACGCGCTCAGGGCGACCGATCCTGAAACAGGACGGCCACGGCGTCCCGGCGCAGCACCAGAACGGCGGACAAGCCCAGGATAAAGCCCAACGGCGGCAGGCACAGGCACTCCGCGCAACTCAGCACCATGCAGCTCAACCGATTTTTGCGGCGGAACAGGCACCAGCCATTCAAACCCATCACACTGACCTGAATTAAGCCCAGCAGCAAGCCCGCTAGCAAAAGCTGGGGGGCTAGCGGCTTGAAGATGCCCATCACCTGATAGTAGCCGGGCCCGATCAGCAGGGGCAGGGCATACATCAGCAGCACCAGCAACAGAAAGCCACCGGTAATGACACCATGATAAAGTCCCAGCAGGCGCAAATGCTCGTCATTGCGATCGACCAGTTGTGCAAGCGGTTTGGAGGGATGGGACATGACTGTATCGAATGAATCCAATCTGTAGCGGGCCAAAAGTCAAACAAGAATCAAACAAGAATTCACCTGGTGAAAAGGGGAGGAGCAACAAAAGGAAAAATGATTATGCCGAGTGACAGTCCTTTTGCTTCTAAAGTATCACAAAGGGGCCTGTCCAGACACAACAGCCTTGGCCTCGGGCCTTACAACTGGGGAATGGCCTGATCCACCTTTTTAACCTGAGCGATATGCCGCAAATCCAGCCAGATTCCCTTGGCCTTCAGGAAAAATTCCACACTGCGGGTCAGGTACTTGCGACTCAAATCGGCAGGCATATCCTGGGCCAGCGCTTTGTAAAGCTGACCGATCTCAAAGGCGCAAGCCGCTATCAACGGTTGCCAGCGAGCCTGAACCACTTGCGGCCACAAGGGCTCCAGCACCTTGCCAGCTTCCTTGGGTTGCCCCTTGGCCAGAAGCGCCCGGGCACACAGCAGGCTTAACTGAATCACCTCGAACCGGTTCTGAATATCAGGCTTTCGGGCCACTTCCAGGGCCTTCATGGCGATTTCATAGGCCACATCAAGATTGTTCAGGGACAATTCGAACTCGGCCAGAAAGCGCCATCCCAACAGGGCTGCGGAGGCAAAACGATATTCCGAACTGAGCCCGATGGCCTGCTCCATTAACTGGCGACCTTCCCGGATTTTACCCATACGCCCGGTAATATACCCGGCATAGGCCTGTGACAGTACCCAGGTGAGGTAGTCCCGAGCCGCCTCGGCCTTGGAAATCACCGTCAGCACCAACTGGGAGGCACTGGTCCAGTCCTCCTGCTCGCAGTGATACATAATGGCCAGCAGTCCCCATTGAGCCAAAAACCAATCGGAGTCCGGCATTTGCTCAATGGCGTTCAGCAAACTGTCCGCTTCCCGGTTGCAGCTTTCAAAATGCCCATTGCGCAAATGCGCCTGCGCCAGGATCAGGCGCAGGGCAATGCCCAACTCCTCCTGCCCAGAAAATGCCGCCAGCTGCCGGGACGCTTCCAGCTCGGACAAGGCCGAGGGATCACACTGAGCCAGTAAAATCTGGGCCTTGAGCAAGCGGGCCTGCATAAAGGCTTCCATAAAATCCGGATGGCCACCGCCGTGGGTTTGAACCATCGGCTCCAGAATCTGCTCCATAATCTCGCGGGCCTGATGGAGCCGTCCCAGCGTGTAGAGATATTCCATACGGGTCATCTGCAAAGAGGCCGCCTCCAGCGGATAAGCGGCAGCATCAATCAGCGAGATCGATTTTTCCAGTGTGGACAGCGCCTGCGTGTAATCCCCGGCATTTTCACAAGCCGATGCCAGAAACCCCAGCGGCTCCAACTGCTTGATGGGCTCGCCTTCCTCTTCCCGGGCCTCACACACCCATGTCAGCATCCGAACCGCAAAGTCGGCGTCCTCATCCATATTGAGAACACCGGCGCTTTCCAGCATCCGCAGGGCCAGTTCCCGGTTCTCCCTTCTGGTTTCCTCCGTTTGGGACATGAGATCCAGGGCGTGAAACAAAGCCGTGTTCAAACCGGTCAGCGATCCTACCTGACCACAGTAAATGCCGGTCAGATTCCAGTAGGTAATGGCCCGGTTCAGCAACCCGCCCTGCTGGGAATGGTGGGCCAGCAGGGAGGCTGGCACAGTAAGCCCCCGGTTGAAGTCCCCTTCCAGGGCTTCGCTGATCAGCTGGTGCATTTGCTCCCGAAGCCCGTCCTCAATGCCCTGATAAACCAGGGACCACAACATGCCATGACGGAAACGACCGCTATTGGCCGCGTCCGGTATCAGGAAGCCGTGGTTGAACAGCAGGGTCAGGGCCTCGTTAAACGCCTCCTCGTCCATTTGGGCCAGGGTATACAGCAGGTTCACCGCAAATTTTTCGCCCAGAATGCTGGCCAGTTGCAGCAGGTACAAGCTCTGCTCACTCAGGAAGGACAGGCGTTCGGCAACCACCTCCCCAAGCTGATCGGACAAGATCAGATCCGCCGGGTTAAAGTCCGGGTTCACCAGAAACTTGCCCGTATCGGGGTCCACAATCAGGGCTTCTTTCAGGTGCATCAACCGCAGGGCCTCTTCCAGGTAAAGGGGAAGCCCCTTGGCCTGACGGGTCAACAGGCTCGTCCACTGGGAAGGCAGTTGGGACAACTGGCCGCCCAGAGGCCCATCATCCAGAAAGCGCTCCATGGCGGGCGAATCCATACGGCTCACCACCCATTCGTGATAGGCCGATTTCTGGAAGCATTCCGCCAGACGCCCCTGAGCGTAACAATCTCGAGGATGGGTCAACACCAGATAGACAGGCAGCTGAAGCAAACCCGCCTCCAGCAGTGTTACCAGCAAATCGAGACTGGGCGGATCCGCGAAATTTAAATCCTCAAACACCAGAATGAGCGGACGTTTGGTGGTAATAATCCTGAAAAAGCCCAGAAAGAAGGATTCTATGCGCCCCATGAAATTCCGGGTTTCCGCCCCCAGCGGTTGGGGCGGCTGCACCAGCAAAAAGTCCTGCAAAAAAGCCACCACGTCCGGTGGGGGGCTGCCCTCGTAGACATAATCCAGAAACTTGTCCAACGCCTGACGAACATCCGGGGAGGGGTGCCCCTCAAAGACCAGACTCAGGAGGTTTTGCAGCAATTCCAGCCAGTACAGCAAGGGCAGACCGGGAGGATGGAAGCAGCGGTAGTTACCCCCGCCCATCCAGATGCCCCGCTGATTCTCAGGATCGGACTGGGCACGGGCCATGTGAATGATGCTGGACTTTCCCAACCCATCATCGGCGCACAGGGCCACGATTTTACCCTTCAGGGTCATGGGATTCTGGGACAGGAAACTGTTAAAGTCAGCGCTCAGTGACTCAACCAGCTGATTGTAAGTGGTGTTTTCCGGCCGTGGGGATTTTAAAACGGTGAGGGCCGGCGGACTGTAATCCGGAAAATTGTTTAGGGGGAGCGATTCTCCCTTGACCGGCGGTTCAAGGGCCTCCGACGGGGAGAGTTCAGAAACCGGTGCGGGTCCACTCAGATCCACCGGGCCTTCCCCCACGGGCAACGCAGTAGGCGGAGAAAGTGGAACCGGCGAAGGCGGCGGCAGTATGGCCTCAGGCGGCCTGCCCGTATCCAGGGAGGTCACCGTGGGGGTGGCAGTGCCCGGTGACAAGGTCACAGGCGTGGCCGCCATGGCTGGTGGGGCCTGATCCGAAGCAGGCTGGGCCTTTGCCAAATCGGGTGCCGACAGGGCCAACCGATAAAAGGTTAAAGTGCGGTTGCCAACCGTCACCGGGCCAACCGGGGCAAAGGAATAAACGGCTTGTAGCCGGTCATACACTCGCTGACTGACGGTTAATGAGCCGGGCTCTCCCATGGAACGTTCCAGGGTAGAGGTTAACGGGTTACGGGCCTGGGCCAGCTCCAAATCCAGACCGATTCTCAACTGAAGGGTGCCCGCCCCTGACAGGTAGGTCTGGGTCAACAAGCGTCTGGAGACGTCTACGGCCTTTTTAAGGGAGGTCTCCGGTGAGCTTTCCCGCCGGAAGGAGGCAAACAGCACCCGGTTCTTGCTGGCGTTAATCTGCCCGCCCGCCGCGTGGATCTGATCGGCAATGGCCGTCATCACTTCCGATTGATAGGCCTGTAGCCCCTGGGGATTGGCGGACTCCGCCAAAGCCTGCTGCCAATTGGCCACTTCCAGTGAAAGCAGCGCATAAGTCTCCAAGACGCTGGGGGCCACCGAGGCTGGCGTTCCTGACTGAACTCCTTGCGGCTCAGTCCGTACAGTGTCAGCGGCAATCCCACCCGGCAGGCCTTCCGAAACCTGAGCCCCACCCAGCGCCCCATCGGCCAGCAGTTGCTTGCCGCAACTCCCGCAAAATTTTTGCTGCATCAAATTTTTGAAGCCGCAATCGGGGCAATTGTTATTGAGCCGATTGGCGCAATGCCCGCAAAAAATACTGTCTTCTGAATTGTAATTGCCGCATTTACCGCAAGGCTGCATTCAACACCCTCTCTGGCACCCTCTGTGGAGGACAGACAAACGCTCTCTACCTTTGAAACATCAGTATAGCGCAATTCCCCCAAATAGAGTTGAAGGTCAAGACAAGGGTTACAAAACTATAGGAATCCGAAACCCGTACCCACTGAAACCGGGCCTCGGCATCTGGGGCCAAAAGCACCGCTACACCAGTATTTTTTGCCAATCCTGTTCCGTTTTTTCAAATAAAAGCCCCACCAGGGTATCGTTGGTCTGCTCGGACACGGAAACAACCCGAACCGGGGCTGACTCAGTGGCAGCGGGCTCCTCGACCTCCGCCGCCATCAGGGCGTTCTGCGGAAAGGCTTGCGAAAACAGCTCGCAGGGAAGCCCGAACAGTCCCTGCCCCACACAGGTCGCCTCCAAAGCATGCCCCGTAGAGGTCAGTATATGAGCAATCAGCGCTTCTATGGACTTTCCGGTTCCGGCACAGGAGGCCAGCATTTGCCACAAGGCGGGTTGGGCCAGCATGCCCGGCAGGGACTCCTTCACCCAGAAGTCCCCCTCATCCACCAGCCACCGGCTGGTTTTGAACACCGTCTTCCGAAATCTGGTCACATCGCCTGAAGCGGACAGGCAGCGATTATAGACCATGCGATCGCAGGGAATTTCATCCATCACGGCAGCCTGGCCCTGCACAAAACGAAGATTATCGCAGTAGCCCACAGCGGCCCGGGCCGCTTCAATTTTTCGGGCATCGGCATCAATGCCCACAATTTCCACCTGCGGAAACAGCAGGGCCATAGCCAGTGTAAAAGCGCCGGTTCCACAGCCAATTTCCACAATACGCCTGAGCCCGGGCGGTGCGGACAGTACAAAGGCGGGCGGCACCCCGGATTCGGCCAGCCAGGACTGCGCGCCCCATTCGGAAGGGCCCAGACGCTCGCAGACGTTGGCCAGCCACTGGCCCAGCCCTCGTGGCTGGTCCGTCCAGTCGACCAGGTTCCACAGGGCTTGTCTCCAGTGACCCTCAGGCATGACAGGCCCTCCCGAATTCCTCTCAGTCAGCGCTTGCCAGATACCCATTGCCATACACGCTCCCAAACCACGATCCAACGGGGGCAACCCCGCACAGGGGAAATCATAGCAATTGCAAGGCGTGGCAGGCTCCCCTGAATGCAGGAGCTTGGCAAGCCCGGGGAAAGACCAGGAATAGTCCGGTCAGGCTAAAACACGTGGACTTTGCGGTCGGCGGGGTTGAGAAATCGGGTGATGCTGTTGCGGAACAGCAGGGAAATTTCCCCGACGGCCCCGTTCCGGTGCTTGGCGATGATGATATCGGCGGTACCGGGGCGCTCGCTGTCCTTGTTGTAATATTCATCCCGATAGATAAACATCACCAAATCGGCATCCTGCTCAATGGCGCCGGATTCCCGCAAGTCGCTGAGCATGGGCTTTTTGTCCTGACGGCTTTCCACGGCCCGGGACAACTGGGACAAGGCCATCACCGGCACTTTTAACTCCCTTGCCAAGCCCTTCAACCCCCGGGAGATGGCCGAAATCTCCTGGGTACGGTTGGCATCCGTACCACCGCCGCCGCCCGGCCCTTGCATCAACTGCAAGTAGTCAATCACAATCAGGCCCAAATCCCCGCCGGATTCCATCTGCACTTTGCGAGCCTTGGCCCGCATCTCCATGACCGTCATGCCGGGGGTGTCATCGATGTAAATGGGGGCATCGCCCAGCTTGCCCATGGCTTGGGTCAGCTTGGGAAACTCGTGTTCGCTAATTTCACCGGTTTTAATTTTCTGGGCGTCAATTTCCGCTTCGGCGCACAGCATCCGCAGCACCAACTGCTCCTTGCCCATCTCCAGACTGAAAACCAGCACCGGGCGTTGCTCCCGCAGGGCCACATGACTGACGATGTTCAAACAAAATGCGGTTTTCCCCATGGAGGGACGGGCGGCCAGAATGATCAAATCGGACTTTTGCAAGCCGGAGGTGTAGTTATCCAGATCGTAAAACCCGGTGGACACGCCCATGAGACTACCCTTGTTGGCGCAGCGCTCCTCAATCTGCTCCCAGGATTCCGGCAAAATATCCTTGATGTGGGTCAAATCGTTGGGAATGCCGTGCTGGGCCAACTGGAAAATACTCTGCTGGGCCATGTCAATGGCCTGCTCTGCGTCGTTGGTCTCATAGCAATGGCTGGCAATCTCGTTACCCGCTGAAATCAGGGAACGCAACAGGCCCTTGTTGCGAATGATCTTGGCGTAGTAAACGATGTTTTCCGCCGTGGCCACGGACATGGCCAAATCCATCAGGTACGGACGGCCCCCGGCGGCTTCCAGCACCCCTTTGTCGCTCATCATCTCGGAGACGGTAATGATGTCGATGGGCTCGCTTTTGTTATAAAGCTCGGTCATGGCCTCAAAAATGTGCTTGTGCGGCCCCCGATAAAAGTCATCGGGACGGATCAGCTCGATGATCTTGTTGAAAGCCTCCGGGGAAAAGAGAATCCCCCCCAACACCGATTGCTCCGCTTCCACGCTGTGCGGCGGTAACAGGCTTTCCACCAAAGCCAAGCCGGGATCTTCGGCATTGTTGTAATTGGAGGGGTAATTCCGTTTGGTGGCCATAAAACCTGACTCTCTTTAACTGAAATAACTGGCAGGGCTGAAGAAGAACCACGGGGCAAATCGCCATCCGGCCACGCCCCGGGCCAACTCTTTTTAAATGCGGGAAAGGCCGTTGGAATCTTCTTACGTAACGGGGCCCATAATGCTCTGTTTGTATCATAGCAAAATGAAGGGCTTGCGCCGAATACGAGGATCATAGTTTTTACACAGCCACTCTCATTACCACAGTGAAAAATCCCATTGAGTGAGACGGCCCTCAAAACCCGTTTACAACTGTATGAGTCCAGCGAGTTGAAATGAGGGGCTGGGGGCTGCCTTGCCCCTAGCCTTTCCGATGATTGCCCGATCTGCACGCAGTTTTGTAAATGGGGTTTGAGGGCTGTCTCACTCAATGGCAAAATAACGAATTTTTCCCGTTGACGTTGCCTGCTGTGCAGGGGGTTCCCTCTGTTATAGAATGCAGGAATTGTATCCCCATCGTCCGCTGAGATCATTTTTTCATCGGCTTTGGTGAGCATTCAGCCTGATTTTCTCTCCGACATCTCTCTCCGATGCCTCTGTCCCCTATCTGTGTTTGATTTGTGAAAAGGATTTTCGCCATGGCCAAACTGGAAATTGAACAAGTCTACTGGCTTCCCTATTGCAGCACCTGCGTCAAAGCCGATCAGTACCTGAGGGACAAGGGCGCCACCGTCAAGCAATACATCAACGTGAAGGAAGAACCGGTTTCCATTGAAACCCTGAAAACCCTTTGCGAGCGGATGGGCGGGGTGGATAAACTGTTCTCCAAGCGGGCCATGAAGTACCGGGCCTGGGGCTTGAACGAGAAAGAACTCTCCGATGAGGAGATGCTGCAGTACATGCACGAGGAATACACCTTCATCAAGCGCCCCGTGGTGGTGACCAAGGACAAGCAAGTCTTGGCCGGTTTTTCCGCCAAGCAATACGATCAGTTGTTCCAGTAAGCGCCGCCGAATCGGTAGGCTGACCCGGGGTTACACAGCGCTGACCGGCTCACGGAAAAAATAGGCCCAGCATTTAATGCCGCCGCATTCCTTGCACACGGCAAACTGATTCATAAACATCAAATCGGCAATAAACTCCCGTTCGCCCACGGTGACCACTACCTCGTTAAAGGCATTGGCGGAAACGGTCACCTGACCTTGCACGTTTGCCTGAAGTACCAGCTGAAATTCCGTACCCTGACATTGCTTACACTTAAACATGCTCACTTCCTCTACCAGATCCTGGGCCATACCCCCACGGCCCGGCCTGACTCCCTTGTTTACGCCTCAGTATGCTTCTTCAGTATATTTTTTCAGAATTTTCTCCAGTCTGTTCCTCAGCCTATCTCCCGAGGGCGGTGAGGATGATTATTGGAATCGAACATCACACGCTTCTATGATACCCTTTTAGCGGTTCATGCATAGAAAAAACAACAGTTATTTTACAAAATATGACAGAAGCAATCGCTCTACTCGGCTCTACCGGCTCCATCGGCACCCAGGTGCTGGATGTGGTTCGTCGCATGCCGGATCGCTTTCAGATTAAAGTGCTGGGCGCCGGAAAAAATCTGGAGCGGCTGGCCCAACAGGTGGCGGAATTTCGCCCGGAAGCCATCGCCATTCAGGCGGAAAGCGATCGCCCGGCCCTGGTGAGTTTACTAAAGGCGCGGGCCCCCGAATTTCAGGGGGAGATTCTGGTGGGGACAGAAGGGCTGAACGCCCTGGCCCTGTGGCCGGGTATTGACACGCTTATCGTGGGTCTGGTGGGCCTGATTGGACTGGAGCCCTCTCTCTTGGCCTTAAAAGCGGGTCGCAAGCTGCTGACGGCCAACAAAGAGACCTTCGTCACCGGCGGACATCTGGTACAACCGTATTTGTCCCAAGTTGTGCCCATCGATAGCGAGCATGTGGCCATCCACCAGTGCCTGAAGCAGGAACCCCCGCAGGCCATCTCCAAGCTGTACCTGACCGCATCCGGGGGCCCATTCAGAACCCACACGCGGGCCCAGTTGAATCATGTCACCCTGCAAGAGGCCTTAAAGCACCCCAACTGGGTGATGGGCCGCAAAATCACCATCGATTCCGCCACCATGATGAACAAGGGGCTGGAAGTCATTGAGGCCCACTGGCTGTTTGGGGTGTCCTACCCTCAAATTCAGGTAATCGTCCACCCGGAAAGCATTATTCACAGCGGGGTGGCCTTTCAGGATGGGTCAATCCTGATGCAATTGGGGGCCCCCGATATGCACGGCCCCATTCAGTACGCCATGACCTATCCCCAGCGCTTGCCCAATCAGGAAGCCGCCGTCCATCTCGATCTGATGAGCCTGTCGCAATTGAATCTGGAGCCACCGGATCTGGATCGCTTCCCCTGCGTGCGGCTGGCTTACGAGGCCGGAAAACTGGGCAGCGGAGCCACCTGCGTTCTCAATGGGGCCGATGAAATGGCCGTTCAGTTATTTCTGGATGGCAAAATCGCCTTTATGGACATTGCCCGCCTGTTGGAAGAGACGCTCATCGCCTATCAGAAACAAGGGGTTGCCAGCCATCCAGACCTCAACGAAATCCAGGCGCTGGATCGCTGGGCACGGGAATCGGTGTGCCGACTGGCTGGTTTAACAGAAAGCACTCTGTCCGCCATTTAAGGGCGACCTTTGTTCAAATGAGGTTGACACCTCCCCTTTTTAAAGCGCCAGCCTGTGCCCGGATTTGGCACATCCTCCGTTGGGCGGAGTGCTTTTCTAATGGGTATTTAAATTTGACACAACCCAGCAATCAAAGCCCTGCCGTGAAAAATCAGGGCTGGCAAGGCCCTTCAGAAAATGACATTCCACAGGTGGTGGAATTTTTCAAAAACAAAATAACCTAATTGTTGTAAAAACAAAAAAGACGTATAATAAGTCTTGTAAATGTATACCCCTTCGATTGGCCGGACTTTTTCCGTAAAAGTCCGGTTTTACTTTTGGGTTAAAATTCAAATCTCCCGAAGATTTGAATTGAAGCGCCGCAGTAATGCCCACTCTAGTGCGTTTCTCCTTGTTGTAAAGCCCTGCGACATCATTACCGACTGTGCTAGATGTCATTCCCGGGCAGGTGTATGCTTTCGCGGGAATGACCGGGAATGACAGAGTGAAGCGGAAATAAAAAATGGTAAGGCAGCCTTGCCTAAAAAATTCCAAAAAGAAAGCCGGAGGGGACTCCGGCTATTGAATCAGCTTCATAGGGGGTTACGCTTTTAAAATCCGTTTAATACTGGCTAAGGTAGGGCAGCAATCTGTCCACCCGCTTGGGTTCGGGATGTCCCAGTGTCTTGAGCAAAACCGGCACCACCTTGTTCATCTGGCACACAAAGGAATATCCGCCCTTGGGAATGGAGCAATTACCACAATCGGCATTGGTCACGTAGCACTTGATGGCCTGATCCGTCCAGGTTTGGGTAATAGAGGCCGATACTTCCTCATCCAGCGGTTGTGTCCAGAAAACACTGCCGGTCGTTGTTGTTGCCGTTACCATGCCCGCAAGCCTCCTCGCTCTATCCTCTTAAAGAACCAAAGCCCATTTTCAGCCCGCCTTGAACCAGCTTGGGCTCTCTTTAAAATCCACTCACCACAAAAACTTCAGTGTGTTGTAACCGTTGTAACCATGGTAAGCGTTTGGGTGTCTCTTTCCTTCCCCCGAATAGAGGACTTTGTCGGGGCGATCCTCATTTTTGGCAGCTTGCCGATCTCAATTTTTAAACACCTGAAAATAGGCGCGCATTTTCATTCAGGTTTTTAACCGGGCTGCCGAATATGCCTACATCCCCCCTGGCAAGAAGAAAAATATAAAGCCTGGAAAAAAAATCCTTCCTGTCTAGCGCCCCCACCGGGTTTCCCCGTTTTTCGTCCCAATGGCAGAGGTTCCCCATGTTCAAAATCTTCTCGGTTGAATCGATAGATAACCAGCATCCGGGTTTGTGCGAAATCTACCGGAAATTGCAGGGGCAAGGCTACCAACTGGTCTCTCCACGGGGCGAAACAGGGCTGGTTGCCGAAATCAAAGCCGAACAACCCGACCTGATTCTGGTGGACCCCATTCTCTCCGAGCAAAAAGGAACCCAGGTCTGCCAAGGCCTCAAAAACGACCCGGAGACCGAGAATATCCCCATTATTTTCATCCACAGCCAGCTAAGGCCCAATACCAAACTATTGGCAAGTCTGGAAAACGGAGTCAGCGACCTGATTTCCATCGAGACGGAAGAGGTGGAGATTCTGGCCCGGCTCAAATCAGCCATTCGCAACAAACGGCTGATCAGCCAGTCCGTGCAACTGGCCGCCCAGCTCAACAAAATGAACACGGAGCTGTATGAGCGCAACTTGCAAGTGGAAAAAGAGTTGTACGTGGCCCGTCAGTTGCAACAAAGCCTGCTTCCCCCCTTTTTACCGGATGCCACCCTGCCCGCCGAGGATGTTTCCGCCTTTAGCAAATGCCATTACCGAAACGACAAACTGAAAATTTCCGGTGTTTACCTGCCCTGCGACGCCCTGGGCGGGGACATCTACGATGTCATTCAGTTCCCCGGCGGCACGGTGGGGGTGGCCATTGCCGATGTGTCCGGACACGGGGTTCCGGCGGGCTTTATTACCGCCATTTTCAAGTCATCCTTCTACCGGATTACCCACAACCACGATTGCCCCGCCGACATCCTGTACCACCTGAACAACGAGCTGGCCGATATCATCAAGACCGGGGAGTATGTCACCGGCATCTACGGACGCATTTTCACCCCGGAGGATCAGCCGCACAAGCAGGTCTTTGAGTTTTCCGGGGCCGGACATCCCTACCCGCTTTACTACAAGGCATCCGAACACAAACTGTACCGCCTGAAAGAAAACGGCACCCCGCTGGTGTGGATTAAAAACATGGAATATCCGCTGGGCCGGGTGGATTTGGCACCGGGGGACAAGATATTCATGTTCACCGATGGGGTCAGCGAAATGCGGAACATCCACGAGGCCATGTACTCCGAAGAACAGCTGGAGCAGACCTTTATAGCCCTTATCGAGCAGAAGTCGCCCCGCATCCTGGATGAGATCATTCAGCAACTCTCGGATTTCACCGAAGGTCACCCGCTGGAAGACGATCTCAGCGTGGTGCTGATCGAAGCGCTGTAAGATTAATCTTAATTATGCCTTGTCCAGCTTGGCGAACTTGGGATCGAGCAGCTTCTTTCCGGCGATGGTGTCAAACTGGATGCTGTAAATGGCCTTGTCGCCATCGCCCAGCACCTGACTGACCGTACCCTCCCCGAATTTGGCATGAGTTACCCGATCCCCCACCTTGAAGGCTGCCGCCGAGGGGGCCGGTTGCGGGCGATTGGAACCGACGGTGGGCAAGGCGGAGGGCGACGACTTTTTGGGCGTGACATTCCGCAAGTGCGAACTGACATTGGAGTACCCCGAATTACCGCTGCCATACTGGTAGCCACCGCCGCCGGATCGCCCGGCCGAGGACTTGCCGGATTTAAAACTGCTTCCGCCGTAATCAGAATCGGTGAACCGCTCGGACGAGTACCCGCTACTACGCCCCTCAGAGGAAGAACCGCCCCGGCGCAGGTCGTCCACCGCCTCATCGCTGTAACGATTGGTGCTGGTCGATTCCAGCGTATAAAAGCCCGAGAGATACTCTTGCGGGATCTCCTTCAGGAAGCGGCTGGGCTGGGAGTAGCGCAATTCGCCCATAATCAGTCGGCGGCGGGCGTAGGTCAAAAACAGGCGCTCCATGGCCCGAGTGACGCCCACATACATCAAGCGGCGCTCTTCTTCCATCTGGGTAGTGTCGTTCAAGGAACGGAAATGGGGGAACAGTCCCTCTTCCAGGCCGCACACGGCCACCACCGGGAATTCCAGCCCCTTGCAGGCGTGCAGGGTCATCAGCACGATCTTGTTTTCCACCGGCTCCGAGGTATCAATATCACTGAGCAGGGACATCTGGGTTAAAAATTCGGCCAAGCCCGGCTGGCTGTCTTCGGTGGGCGGGTTTTCAATCATAAACTGGCGGGCCACGCTGATAAATTCCTGCACGTTGGCCTGTCGCCCCTCCGTATCGGTGGGGTCTTCCAGCTTCAGTTCATCGAAATAACCGGTTAAATCCAGAATCTGGGTGACCAGTTCATCCAGACCCACCTCGGTGGCCAGCCGTTTGAGGCGTTCCATGACCGAGACAAAGCCCTGAATGGCCTTGACCGCCTTGGGCTTGAGATCCGGCACCTGATCGGCCTGACGCAAAACCTGATAAAGTGAAGCGTTGTGCTGGGCGGCGGTGGCTTCCAGATACTCGATGCTGGTTTTGCCCACTCCCCGCTTGGGCACATTCAGAATGCGCTTGACGCTGTAGCCGTCCTGATCGTTGAAAATGACCGTGAGATATGCCAGAACGTCCTTGATTTCCTTGCGCTCGTAGAACTTGAGGCCGCCCACCATGTTGTAGGGAATGCCCCGAGAGATCAGCACATCTTCCAGCACCCGGCTTTGCACGTTGGTGCGGTACAAAATACAGCAATCGCCGGGCTTGTAATTGCCGGTGTTAATCATCTGCTGAATACGATCCAGAATGTAGAACGCCTCTTCCCGATCGTCCTTGGCCTCGTAGCAGTTGATTTTCTCCCCGGCCCCCCGCACGGAAATCAGCTCCTTGGGCAAGCGCTCCTGGTTTTGCTCGATGATGGCGTTGGCCACTTCCAGAATGTTGGCCGTGGAGCGGTAATTGTGCAGCAGCTTGATGACCTTGGCACCCACAAAGCCGCTTTGGAAGTTCAGGATAATGCGGAAATTGGCACCCCGCCAGCTATAGATAGACTGATCCACATCGCCCACCACAGTCAGGCTGCGGTTCAGCCACAAGGCCTGTTGGGATTCCGGGGTGCTGTCCTCTTTCAGGCAGCCTTCCGCCAGCAGGCGTACCAGCTCGTACTGGGCATCGTTGGTATCCTGAAACTCGTCCACCAGCAGGTGCTTGAACTGATCGTGATACCGCTGCAAGACATGCGGGTTCTGTTGCAGCAACTTCACCGTGATCATCAGCATGTCATCAAAGTCCATGGCGTTGTTGCGGGCCAGTTCGGCCTCGTAGCCATCATAAATCTGGGCCAGCTTCTCGGTGCGGAAGTCCTTGGCCGTGGTGGCGTAATCGTAGGCGTCCAGCATCTGGTTTTTAAAGCCGGAGATGGAATAGCGGATGTTCTTGGGGGCGTACAGCTTGTCATCCAGGTTCAGGGCCTTGATCACCGTTTTCACCGCCGCCATGGACTCGGTTTCATCGTAGATGACAAAGTTGTTGTTCCAGGTGCGCCCGGCCTTGGAGGTGTAGTGGCTGACATCCCGGCGCAGAATACGCCCGCAAATGCTGTGGAAGGTGCCAATCCACAGGCTGCGGCCATTGGCCTCTCCCACCAGGTGCTGCAAGCGTTCCCGCATTTCCCGGGCCGCCTTGTTGGTAAAGGTCACCGCTAAAATTTCCGCCGGATGAACGCCCGATTCAATGCGATGGGCGATTTGGTGGGTCAGGACTCTGGTTTTACCGCTACCGGCACCGGCCAGAACCAGCAAAGGCCCCAATTGATGAGTCACCGCCTCTAGTTGGGCCTCGTTTAAATTCTGGAGCAAACCGTTCATTGCTATCGCCTAACCTCTCTAAAACGTCATCATCGACTCAAAAATTCAGGATTGGGGATTTTCCCGAACATTTCCGGGGAAATTCTGTGAAACACAGGGCCCCCTAGAATAGCACCCATAAGAAAACATGTTAAAAACAAAACTGGACAAAAACAAAACGCAAGCTGCCAGCATGAAAGGCGGATCACTCGGGGTTCCTGCAAGTCGGCAGATGGGGAGGCGGGGCATCACGGTTCCAGCGTCCGCAAGGCTGACCCGATGAGACTGACTTGGTCAGGGTGAATCGGTGAAACTGTCCTGAGGAGACTGACTTGGGCAGCGCTTGAAATGCGCCCGATAGGGGTCAGAGGGGGCCGTGCTTAAAAAATCTGAAAAGAAGTAGCACAATCAGCGGGGTTTTATATAATATAATGTTCAAATCAGTCGCTTGTCGATGGCTTGTTGGGAAAACGTGGGATTGCACAATCTTACGGGCGTTAAAACAAAGCCCAACGGGTTGTTTCATGGCAAGTTGACCCTGAGCATTTACACCCATTTTCCAATCGAAGCCCCCTAAAAAGCGGCAATCTCAACCCAGGCAAATTTCGTTTTTTGAACATTCCAAAAGGATGGAAGGGACCCCATGACTGAGCATTCCTCGTTTGAGGCCAAAGCACCCGCCGCCATGGCCACTGTCGGTATCCGCAACATGTTTGACGACCCGAAGCAGGAACAGACCATCCTGGTGCCCATCATGCCCAAGGACGAGCTGGATCAGGACACCCCCGATCCCAACGACGACCTGGCAGCCGAGCTGAGCATGTTGCAACAAAAGTCCAAGGCCATCGCCATCATCGGCAGCCGGAACATTCCCCTGCCCCATCAGCAGATTATCGAGATGCTGGCCTTCTCCCTGACCCACAACGGCAATCAGGTCATCACCAGTGGGGGCTCCTCCGGGACCAACGCGGCAGCCATTCGGGGAGCCATGAAAGGCAACCCGGAACTACTGAAAGTCATCTTGCCCCAAACCATCGGCCAACAGCCTTCCGATGTGCAGGATCAACTCATCGGCATTCCCAACATCGTGGAACACCCGGAATGGAGCATGATGAAGCTGGCCGATGCCAGCCGCCTGTGCAACCGGGAGATTGTGGATGAGTGCCAGCAACTGATTATTCTGCTTTCTCACGACAGCCCCACCCTGCACACGGCCATTGATTACGCCAATGAAAACCACAAGCTGGTCACCTGCCTGTATCTGGACTAGCTTCCCGGTCATCCGCAAAAAGTTCTTTCATAGAGTGAGTCTACCCGGCTCACTCTATTCGCATGTACCTATATCCGTCCATATCCGTCCACCGGGTAATTATCTCTAGCCGTTTGGGAAATACCAGAATCATTTTTAATCCAATATACTCAATCATTAAAAACCAGCTCTGTCATTCCTGACTCTGCCGATCCACAGGTTCAACCACCATCAGGCCCCGGCCTGAAAACCCGACTGTGCTTCAGCCCGACATTGCATTCCTGAACCTAGCCCGAACGCCCTGAAGCACGGAATCAGCAGGGGCGCAAACCCGAAAATCACCCGACATACCGGTTTGCCAGCACCTTACCAAGCCAATACAAAACCGGATAAGCACAAAGCAGACAGATCAGCGCTGGACGCCCACCGCGAAAGGCAATGAGCGACGCAAGCCGGAACAGAAAGACAGGGAAGGAAAACTGAGGAGAACAATCGAGGAGGGATATTCCATGCAACAGTCTATGGTTTCGGGACTGATCATAGCAACAGCCATCAGTCTGGGCATCTCACTGAGCGCGTTGGCCGAAGACACCATGAAAACGCAGACCAACAGCGTCACCCGCACCAGCCAGTACAGTTCAGAGCAGACCCAGGGCCCTGTGGTCGCCCAGCCCGGGCTGAGCAACCTGGCGCTGAGCAAGCAATTTGGCTATACCCAGGACGCCATCATCATTGGCAGCAGCGATGGCAGCAGTCCCATGTTCCTGCCCAAACTGACCATTGGGGAAGGCAATACCTCCATTCTGGCCTTAAACCCGACCCCCCGCCCCGTCAGCCTGAGCATTCCGCAGCTCAATTCAACCATGGTCATTCCGCCCAACGGCGCGCGGGTCATTCAGCTGGATAAGTCCCAAACCGCCAGCTTGACGCCCGGACAGGAGGTTGCCTATTATATCAATGACGCCGATGGCAATCAGATCGCTTCCAGCAACTTTGTTAATACGCAGGAAATTGTGTCCATGATTGACATCAACACGCAGATAGCCAGCAGCACCGAGGAAACCCGTACCCCCATCCGTAAGCCCACAGAACGCAAATCCACCGTGCGGGGCTACTGGTAAATCGCCAGATCTTCGGTTAAAACGAGGCTGGCCCCTGACCACCGACTCCGGGACATTCATTATGCCAGTTCGTTTGATTCAAGGTTCATTCATTTCAGCACTCACGCTAACGCTGGGCTTGTGCCTGGGACTAGGCGTGGGTGCTGAACCCCTTTCCGCGCAAAAGACCCCGCCAGCGGACAACGGAAAATCTGCGGCGGCGGTCACCCCGGTCAGTCCCACCGAACCTATTCACATCAAGATCAATATCCCCAGCCGCACCCTGTGGGTTTACGAAGGCGACCGCATCATTCGCTACTTTCCAGTGGGCGTCGGTCGAGTCGGCTTTCCCACCCCCCTGGGCCGCTTCAGCATCATTCGCAAGGTGGAAGATCCCGGATGGGAAAATCCCTACATGGCTTCCGGGAAAATGCGACTGTCCCCCGGCCAGAACAATCCTTTGGGTACCCGCTGGATGGGCTTTCTGAGAGATCCCGGCGGCGAGTACGGCATGCACGGCACCGATAACCCGGCATCGGTGGGCAAGTTAAGCTCTCATGGCTGTGTCCGCCTGCGGGTTCCGGATGCTGAGGCCCTGTTTGAGCTGGTGGATGTGGGCACCCCGGTTGAAGTGGTCTATCAACCCGTGGTCATCCGTCGGCACGCCGATGAAGTGAAGGTGGCCGTCTACGGGGACCCCTTCCGCAAGGGCATGCCCTCCGTGGAAAAAGTAAAGCAGGAGATTCAGCAGCAGTTCCCCAACGCCCGGGTCGACGAAGAGAAGCTGAGAGAAGCCCTGCGTACCCCGCAGGAAAAGTATGTGCTGGTGGGTTCCATTGCGCCGCAAAGCGCTGAGAATTAACCCCCTCCCGCTGCAGTGCCTGCCTCCCATTTTGCTGGTAGAGCGCAACATTAGATCCAGCTCCAGATCAAGCTCCCAACACTAGCGGCCAGTTATATATCCGACGCTTTTTACAGGCTCCCGTTTCCAGCGTCAGGCAATTTCTGTCAATAAGCTGTTTTTATTTTATTGTGGAATTTTAAGCCACACCTCCCGCGCAAAATTATCATAGGAAAGCTGAGAGAGAGAAACAGCCATGTCTCAAACATTTGCCGGTTCCTACACCAACCTGTTCAGCCAAAGCCTGCTCAGAGCAGTCATGCAGATGGCGATGACCAATCCTCAGGCTGCTGCCATATCTTCCCCTATGGTCAATATGATGGACATCAGCCTGGCTCAGAGCGTACTATCCGTGGATGGTATGTTATCAAGCGTCGGGGTCAGCCTTAGTGCGGGCATTCCCACCCCACAAACACCAGTTTTCGGCGGGATCGGGGTAATCGCCTGAACCCTTTGGTGCATTCATCCCACGGCGTTCATCATTTTTCAAACCCTGCCGGGTGAGTGGCTTCAGGCCTCGCACCTGGTTTGTGCTGTTTGCGCCTGATTGCGCCAGAGCCAACCACCCGCTTGTGTTCCCGTTTTTATTCCGTTGATTCCGCTTTGCTAGCCAGAAGGGCGCTCTCCATCTAGCCGATAGGCTAATTGAACCATTATCAATGATTGCTTAATGTATAGCTGTATTAAATAGCTGGGTCAGGGAATTAACAGCTACCGTCAGTCCAATTTAACTTTTCCACAATAGCGCCAAACCCATGGATGCCCAAAAAAATTTGGCATTGGGCTTTGCTATTTTGGGTTGAGGGTCGTTTGGCAACGATTGAGACTGGCAAGGTTTCCGGATAATTACCGGCTTTTTCGCCTGTCAGCAAAAGGCAAGCCTTTGGCTGGCCAGACCGGGCACACCCGCTACATACACGAGAGTTCACTGAAACAAAGGAGTACCCACATGAAAAAAAGTAATCTGATTACCCTGTCGCTTACATTGGGTTTGGCCTGCGGTATGGCCTCTGCAGCAATGCCTCCTGCCGATATCAGTGGCAACTGGGCTCAAAGCGACATCAACACCATGATGGACATGCAGGTGATGAGTGGCTTTAATGACGGTAACTTCCACCCGGACGCCTGGCTGACCCGCTCCGAGTTTTCCCAGATGGCCGCCAGAACCCTGGGCCTGGAAAGCAAGAAGGCCAACAGCGTCCCCAGCTTCAAGCAGGTCTCTCAAAACGGTTGGGCCTTTGGCAATGTGGAAAATCAGGACTGGATTAACAACTACCCGTCGGGTGTCTTTCGTCCCACCAACCCGGTACGGCGGGTAGAAGCCCTGGCCGCTGTGGGCGGCGCCCTGAACAAGCCGCTGCTGAGCGAGGCTGAAACCAACGCCGTATTGAGTAAATACAGTGATGCTGATCAGGTGCCCAACGCGGCCCGCCGTCAGGTGGCCACCGCCATTCAGTACGACTTATTTGAAATTGATCCGGCCAGTGGCCCCAACAAAATTGAGCCACTTCGCCCCATCAACCGGGCAGAAACAGCGGCACTACTCAACGATCTCTACCAGAACCGGGATATCGCCATCGTTCAGAATGGAAAGGTGCTTGCCCAAACCGAACAAGCGCCTTCCACCGGTACCAGCGCCGTTTCCGGCGGGTACAGCACCACGGAAAGCACCGAGGCCGAAAAAATCGGCTATAAATCGCCCCCGTTCAGGAACAGTGCCGACACCATCGTGGAATTCCGCAAAGTAAACACCACAACCACCCCCACCAACCTGGAGGCGCAGGGGCCCATCAGCCTGCCCGCCAACACCACCTTTACCGGCACCGTGGCCAAGGCCCTGTACTCGGAATTCAACAAACCCGGCGATCCAGTGATGCTCATTCTGGATCACCCCCTGTTTGACACCAATGGAAAAATCATTGCCCCGGCGGGCAGCAAGGTGCTGGGCGTGATTAACAGCGTGATTTCCAAAAATCAAACCAATGACAACGCCCAACTGGGAATTACCTTCAATGGCTTTATTACCCCGGAAGGACAACGGATTCCCATGAGCGCCACCATTGCCAATACCGACGGGATTCTGAAAGCCACCGAACTTCAGGGGGTCGTCTTTCACCCCGATCGTTCCACGGCGGCCTTGTCCCGGGAAATCAGCACTTCCGCAGGCGCCCTGTATGGCACCAAAATCGGCAAGGCCGAAGTGCTGGATGAACCGCTGGTTCAACAGCTCAGCAGCAAGGAAGTGGACCCGCTGGACAAGCGCAACAGCAACATCGTAATCGGGGTGGGAGATCGGTTGCAAATCCGCATTGAAAGCCTGGGTGTCAGCACCACGGGCACCGGTGCCGGTCGCACGCCATAATTTTTATATAGAGAGCGGTACGACGATGCACCCGGTCGGGAGACCGATCGGGTGCTTTTCTTTTGAGAAAAAAATTAGATGGCACAAAACGGACATCAATTGTTTTTATGCTCATGTACAAATAATCAATGGTTGTACACATTGGGACAGGCTGATTATTCTTGACACTGAGCGGGCAGGACACTGAGCGAGCAGAATACTATGCAAAGTTCAGTCTGAATGGCCGAAGCAGGCCGGATGAATGACACAGGCCCGTTCTCATCAAGATTTCAGACTCTCAACAGTCAGACTCTCGAAAAAAAAGGCGTTAAGCCTAAACCGTGGGGCATACAGGGGGACAGAATGACTTCACCGTATATCAATACTCAATCCGTGAGCTATGCGGCCACTGGCGCGGGAAGCCCAGTCAGTGGACCAGCACCCGGCGGCACGACCGACCCAATGCTGGCCAAATACTTCGGGGGCGGCGCTGGCGCATCACCGCAATCGGTCAGCGCTTACAACTATGCCTGGGGCGGCAGTTACGGTGGTTACGGTGCATACCCTTACGGCTCCTACGGCGGAGCGTTCCCCTCCTCACCCTGGGGCAGCTACCCGCCACCACCGGTCGGCGGGCCCTGGCAACCACAGCCTCCTCTGAACGATAATACGGCATTGGCCCGGATTCAAAGCATTTCCGGCAAACTGGACGCCCAGAACGCCGGGCAGGGCGATGGCATGATTAACGTCAACGATTTGCGCAGCGCCCTGGATGACAAGAGCGGCAAATACTCCAAAGCGGACAAAGACGCCATTCAATACCTGCTGGACAACCAAAACGGCTTACGGGGCCGGGTGGATCACTTTGATGGCCAGGATGACGGCCAGTTCAGCGTGGACAGCCTCAACAAGATGGTGGCGAATCCCGGCGCCCAAGGGGTATTGCCTTTGGATCAGAAGATGACCAACACCCAGGCACTCATGGCGCTCCAGAGCTTCATGAAGGATCACAACTGGGGCATCCTCAATCGGGAAGGCTTAAGCCACATTGCCCAGTACGGGGACACCGAAGAGCAAAAGGCCGCCGCCAAAAAATTGCTGAACAACGCAGACCTGTTCAAAGCGGCGGACACGGGTGAAAAGAATGATGGCCGGTATGATGGCAAAATCGACCACGCCGATTTAAGAGGCCTGATCAACCGGGCTGACGTGGATAAAATTGGGGCCAGCAGCGCCCCTCCACCGGCGATGACGCCCCCCTACTCGCCAATCTATTCGGGCAACTATTATGCGGACGCCTATTACAACAACATGTACGCCAGCACCCTGGGCCCGGCCACCGCGTTGTACCAGAACGCGCCCGGCGCGCCCCCCCGATAATCTCCGGGTAATGACTGGCATCAAATCTTCTGAAGCGGCGCTGATTGCAGTGCCGCTTTTTTACGCCTGCCAGCCGTACAAATAATACAACAGGGTGCGGACGCCAAAGCCGGTGCCCCCCTTGGGCACCTCCGGCGTATCACTGGTGGCCCAGGCCGGGCCCGCAATATCCAGATGCGCCCAGGCCCGCTTTTTGTCCACAAATTCCTTCAGAAACATGCCGCCCGCCGACGAACCCGCTTGTCCCTTGGCCCCGGAATTGATCAGGTCGGCCACATCGCTTTTTAAAAAGGCCTTGTACTCGTCGTACAGGGGCAGTTGCCATAGTTTTTCTCCCGCCTGCTCCCCCGCGACCCGCAAGCGTTCAATCAGGGGGTCGCTGGTGCCCATAATACCGGCGGCCACTTTGCCCAGGGCGGTCACACAGGCTCCGGTCAAAGTGGCGATGTCCACCAGCTCATCCGGATCCACCTGTCGCTGGGCGTAAGTCAGGGCGTCACAGAGAATCAGCCGACCTTCGGCGTCCGTATTATTGACCTCAATGGTCTTTCCATTCATGGCCGTCACGATATCGCCCGGCTTGCTGGACACCCCACTGGGCATATTCTCGCAGGTAGGAATAAAGCCATGCACCTCAATGTTTAAATCCTTCAACGCCGACACAGCCTTGAGAGTGGCCAACACCGCCGCGGCACCGGCCATATCCATTTTCATCAGCTCCATGGAGGCCGCCGGTTTGAGCGATAACCCGCCGCTGTCAAAGGTAATGCCCTTGCCCACCAGGGCCACCTTGCGGGAGGGGGTGCCGGATGGCTTGTAACACAGGTGAATGAGGTAAGGCGGTTGCTCGCTGCCCTGAGCCACCAGCTGGAAAGCCCCCATACCCAAGGCCTTGATGGCATCAAAATCCAGAACCTCACACTGCAAACCTGGAATGCCTTCGGCCTGTTGCCTTAAAAAGGTGGGCGTGACGTAATTGGCGCTGTCATTCACCCAGTGACGGGCCAAATTGGTATGCTCCGCCACCACTTGCCCCACCCGTAACCCCCGCTGGATCGCCTCCAGACGGTCTGCCTGCGGCTCAACCACCGTCAGCACGTCCAAATCGGTCACGCCATTGGCAGCCGATTCTCCATTGTCCTCACCGGCCTTGCTCAGGGTTTTACGAAGGTGAAAGTCGTATTGACCCAACAGGGCCCCTTCCGCCAACAACCGGCAGGCCGCCTCCGGCCCCAGTGCCCGAATTACCGGCTCCGGCAAGCCCATGCCCAGCGTTTTCGCTTTCAGTTTCTTGCAAGCCCGCACGGCGGCGGCAACAGCCCGACGCCACTGATTGCTTTTCAGTTCCTCCACCTTGCCCAGGCCCACCAGCACCACGTGCGCCGCAGGAAGTTTTCCGTAAGTGGGCAGGGTCAGGGTTTCTCCGGGCTTGGCTTTAAACACGGACGTTTCGGCGTTCAGGCAGCCGCTAATATACTGTCCCAATGCGGCATCAACCACCTGAACAGTGTCCTCCAGAGCCGGGCTGCCCTGCGTGATGCCCAGTACCAGAACCTCTCCCGAAAACTGGGCCACTTGCCCGGTAATTGCTTCAAACCGCATACAGCCTCTCCTTTGCAAAAAACGCTACTTCCATTATACGTGAGGGGCTCCATCCGCAAATCGCAGGCCATACACACAAAGAACCGAAGAAGCGCACCCGCCCCGGTGTCATCTGGTACCGGAAATCACAGGCATTTCTCTGCAGGCATTTCTGTACCTGCTTTGGTTTTCACTGTTTGAGAACGCTTGCGTCATGCGGATTGTCTTGAGTCACAGTTTTTTTTCAAGTTTGGTGTTGATTAATTCTGTTGACCGGGCACCATGATGACGTCCGATAATGACGTTCGTTGCTTGCCCCCATGAACCAGAGAAAACTGTCTTGAAAAAAGCCCCTTCCCAGTAATCTAAACCACCCGGCAAACCTTGCCTTGGACAGCCCCAATCAGCTTCCTCCCATCGGACTCATCCCTTATTTGTATTCCTTATTTATTAGCCCTTCATCCCTTCCGTGTTCCCTTGTGAACCCACTCAGCGAGCCCCTCATCATGCACATCACCCCGACCTTACCCCGCCCCCGAAAGCCCAAGAACAAGATTCTCCCCAAGCCGCAAGCCACCTTGAAGCAGCCCCCTCAACCAGTCCGGTTCGCCGGAGGGCCCACGCTGGAAACCGTCGATCCCAATAACCTGGAACAAATACAGCGACTGCCAGCCAGCGCGCCCCTACGGGCCATTGCCATGAAAGTAGCCCCCAAAACCAGCAGCCCGCTGGTCATGCAGTATCTGGCCCAGCAATTTAAACAACACTTTAACGATGTGGATTATCCGGTCAACCCCATTCACCAGCAAACGCTACTGCATATCGCCGTCTCCGCGGGTCGCCCCAAACTGGTGGAAGTGCTGCTGAACGCAGGGGCAAACCCCTTAACGGAAAGCGCAAACAAACAGGATGCCCTGGATTGGGCTGAAACCAAGATGAGCCGGACCAGTACACCCGCCGATCGGGACGCCATCCGGCAAATGCTGATTAAACGGGTAAAGGCACTGTCCAAGCAACAACAACAGGGCGCTGGGCCTTTGTCCGAACCCGCTGTCCAAAGCGGTCCCGATGCGGCAGCACCAGGCAAAACAACGTCCTGGTTCAGCGGTTGGGGTCTGGGCACCTTGTTCACGCCCCAGCAAAAAGCTGATAAGGCATCTGCCGATCCCCTGCCCACCGAGGTCGACGCGACGAAACCCGACAGCGCCGCCCCTCACCGCTCACCGCTCTCCCGACAAGACTCCGGCCTGAAAGGCTCGGATCACCCTGAGTTGGCCCAGCTTCAGCAAGCCCAACAGCGATTGCAAACCCAGCTGGGCACGGCCAAGGAAACCATCCGGCAACTGGAGCAAACCACCCGACAGGCTTTACAGGACAGCAATCTGCTGGCGCAAGAAAAAGCGGAACTGGAGACAGCGCTGGCAGAAATCCGGGAACGGATCGCCCGCTCGGAAAAATCGGTCAGCCAGAGTCAGACCGACCCAGCGCAGACCATAAAGCGGCTCTCTCAAAAAGAGGAGAGCCTGAGAAAGCGGCTTGAGCGAAAAACCGAAGCGCTGCAACGCGCGGAACAAACCTTCAAAGCCGAACTAGCGGCCCGGCAGGAGGACCTCAACGCCCAGCAACGCGATTCCGCCGCGAAAATCGCCCAATTGAGCCAGCAGCTGGCCTTGGCTCATACCATCAAGGCCACTCCCGCTTCATCAACCACGGAAGCGGCCACCCAAACGCTTCCCCCCACCGAAGCGCCATCTGGCCACCCAGAACGAAAACAGGACCGAAAAAAAATTGGCAAAATGAATGCCAAAATCCGGGAGCTGCAAACGGAACTGGATCGGGTCAACGAACAAGGCCAGCACCTGAGCGAGCAGCTCACCCTGGTTCAGGAACAGTATCGGGACTGGATTGCCCGCTTACTGAGAGAAAAGGATTCCCTGAATTTTCAACTGGCCCAGACCCAATGGCAACGGGATGAAAGCCCCCTGATTCTGCCGCAGGTGCATCAGGTCAACAAACAATTGATGGCCAATATGAACCATCAGGGCAGGGAACTACAAACCCTGCGGCAGACGCTCCATCAGCAACAGACAGCGCTGTTAGCCCAGCAAACCCAACTGGTCCAGCAGGCAACCCAACTCCAAGCGCAGGCGGAGATCATTCAACAACAAAAAGCCAAGAAAAATACCCTGTCCAAGACCGTGGCCCACTTGATGGCGCTCAGCACGTCGCATCGCAGTGAACTGCAACGGCAGGAGCTGAGTACCTACCAGAGCGTGCTGGACCTGGTGGCTCAAAAACAGCAAGGGGCCTCCAGCGAGCAACCGGCCTCCGATGTCCTGACCTCCCTGGAAGCCGACTTGAAAACGCTCATCAACTACCGCCGAAAAGAACTGGAAAGTCACACGGTACTGTCCACCGCCATGGCCTCCCTGCACCCCTCGGAAGCCGAAGGCTCCTCGGAGCCGGACAGCCCGTTGACAGCCCGACGCTTTCCCTTGCGCTCCAAATCTTTTCGCTAGCCCCGCGCCACCAATAAACGGTCAATCACTGTTTGCTGAGGGCTGACAAACAGGGTTTGCTCCTGCCTGTAATTCACGTGCCCCGGGTAGGACTGGGGAATTTTACGCACGTATTTGCAAGCGGTATAAATGACCGGCACATTTAAACTATGCCGGGCGGAACTGTAATAGACGGCCAACATGGCCGCCTCCAGCAAGGTATTATCCGGCACCGGCTCCTTGCCCGAGCGAATGAGGACATGGGAGCCGGGCATCTGATGCACGTGCAACCACCAGTCATCCGATCGGGAGAGCTTGCCCACAATGGCATCGTTGCCCTGGGCGCTTTTGCCCACCAGAATTTCCAGTCCATCCGAAGATTGCAGGGTCAGGACGCCCGCCTTCTCGTCCGTTTTGACAGTTCCCTGTTTTTGCTTTTTGTCCGCCAGCAGTTTGGGCGAGGCATTTATGAAGCCAGCCGCGATCATTTCCGCTTCCAGCGTGTCAAACTCGGCCAGAGTCTCCGCCTGAGAGACCAGTTGCCATAAACTGGCCAGATAATCCCGCTCCTCGTTGAGCTGGCTGAGCATTTGCTCAGCGGCATGCTGTCTGGCCTTGGCCTTTTTGGCCCGACGATAGTACAACTGGGCGTTTTCCACCCAGTCCGCCGCCGGATCAATCTCAATGGGCCACGGGCTGCCATCGTCGTAATGGGTCAGGATCACCGTTGTCTGGCCGGGTATGGGATGGGCGGGTACTTCCCGGGCGCTGAAGGCGGACAGCAGGCGATCCCCAGTGGCCTGAAAGCTGCCAATCTGTTCCTCTGAAACCGGAGTCAACTCTTTCTCTCTGGATTGACGGCGTTTTTCTCGCTGATCCAGCTTCAGCAACAACTGCTCCCGCCTGCGTTGGAGTCGGAGGGCCTTGAGGTGACCGATGAAGTAGCGTTCCACCAAAGCGTTCACGGACTCACAGGGCACCACCTCTTCCGCGGCGTGAATATGTCCCAGCAGGCCAAAGCGCTGCCCATCCCCGGAAATCACGGGCTGCAAGGCCTGGACGCTATCCAGCGTTTGCAATTGCCCATACAAGGTCTCTTCAGAGCCCTCCGCCATGGCCCAGGCGTCTTCCAGCATGCGCAGTCCAAAACCGGCCAGATTGGCGTTCAAAAAGCGCAATAGTGGCTCATCCGCTGGTTTGTGCGCCAGCAAAGCCGCAAAATCGACAAAGGACAAACTGGCCATCAATCGCTTTCCGGCAGGCTGAGGTGGAGGCGCGTAAGGCAAACCCGCCGCCAGCTCCCGATGACTGCTCATGCGCTCGCCCACCCCATGGGCCACCGCCAGAATCTCGCCACGCGCATCATCGTAAAAAATCATGTTGGTGTGCTTGCCCATTAACTCCAGAGACAAGACCAGTCGCACCGGCTCCCCCAGCTCATTGAGATTCTCGAACACCAGATTCAGCACCCGCTCTCCCGGTAAGGTTTTCACTTGCGATAGATTGGCTCCCTGCAAGTGCTTGCGCAACAGCATGCACAGGGCGGTGGGCTTGGCGAAACTGTTCAGTACGGTGTCCTGCCGGACTCTGGGCCGGGTCAGCACGCAAAAGGGGGCTTCCGGGCTCAACTGGATGTAAAACAGGTTGAGCTGTTCCGGGCGAGGGGCCCCACCCCAAAAGGTAAGCAGAAACTCATGCGGGCTGGGATGCTGAACTTTACTGACCTTGGCGTTGCGCAGCAGGGCATCCAGCTCCAGGGCCAGTGCTTTCAGGGAAAGGGCATCCAGTTGTTGCATAAGTGATGGTGTCGATTTCTAGCGCCCGGTGGTGGGCTGAGCGGCAGCGGCCAACCGCTGCTGGATGGTCTCAATGACCGAGGAGGTTGAACGGTTTTCCACCATGGGCACAAACTTGACCTGCGTGCCAATTTTACGCAAGGTGGCCATCTCCGGCAAGTTGCCTTCGTTGTACTGGGCCCCCTTGGCGTGAAAATCGGGCACGATTTTTTCCAGCAAAGGCTCCGGGGTGTCCTCGTCAAACAGCACCACGTAATCCACGCAGCCCAATCCGGCCAGCAGTTCCGCCCGATCCGCCTCGGTGACGATGGGCCGCTGCGGGCCTTTCAGGCGACGAACCGAGGCATCCGAGTTCACCAGCACCACCAACGTTTCCCCCAGGGCCTTACAGCCCTGTAGGTAGCGTAAATGACCCACGTGCAGGATATCAAAACAGCCGTTGGTGGTCACAATAGAAGACTGGCCCCGCAAGGGGGCCAGTGCTTCCATCAAGGTCGTTAGTGAGACGACTTGTCCCATGGCTACTGGTGTCCAGCGGCGCTTTTGCCAGCGTCAGCCGATTTTTCGGCAGGCTGACCGGCAGCCGGGGCGGCACCGGTTTCAGCGGAGGCGCCCATTTCAGGCTCTTTGGGTTGGTAGGCTTTTTCCACGTCGATTTTGGCGGCAGCCCGTTGTTGCTGAGCCCACTGTTGCAGGAAAGCCTGTTTTTTCTGCTGGGACATTTGCTCCCGAATGGCGGCTTTGGCCTCATCAAAGGTTTGCTGATGGGCCGCCTTGCGGTCCAGTACCTTGATGATGTGATAGCCGAACTGGCTGGTCACCACACCCGGATAGAGCTGCCCTTTCTCCGTTTTTTCAGCGGCGGCCCAGAAGGAAGGGTCCACGGTGCCTTCCGGCATAAAGCCGAGATCTCCGCCTTTCACGGCGGACATGGTGTCTTCTGAATTTTTCTTGGCCACTTCCTCAAACTTGGCCGGGGTGGCCTTGACTTCCTCATACAGCTTTTCGGCTTTGGCCTTCAATTCCTGCTTTTTGGCGGCCACCCCTTTTTGCAAATCAGCGTCCGAGATTTTCTCGTTGGCCTTTCGCAATTCCTGCTTCAACTGGGGTTCAATGGCCTTCACCAGAATATGCTCGGCCCGGATGCTTTCCGGCATCTTGAACTGCTCCACGTTTTTATCGTAGAAGTTTTTCACTTCGGCATCGGTCACCTGAACCTGCTGCCCGCCTTTGGATTCCATGAACTTGTTCAGCAGCAGATTTTCACGCAGCATGGCGTCAAAATCGGATTCCTGCATCTTGTTCTGGCTGAGGAAGGCTTTGAACTGCTCTTTCAGAGCCGGATCGTTAAAGATCTTGTCCTGTTTGTACTGCTTCACTTCTTCATCGGAAACCTTGATACCCGCTTTATTGGCTTCCGTATTGATCAGGGTCTGCAAAATCAGCTTATTCAGGGTCATTTGCTTCAGGTAATCATCCAGCATGCCCTTTTGCGCTTCAGGAACGTTTTCCAGGTGGAAAGACTTCTGGAACTCGCTGTAGGTCTTGTCATACTCTGCTTTGGAAATCACAGCGCCATTGACCGTGGCCACTTTTTGCCCGCCAGCCAAACCGCCACTGGCGCAGCCGGATACCATTACGGTAACGGCCAGCATACCAGCCAACAGGGATACTTTCATTTTATCCATGGAATACTCCTTAAGAACTCGGGGTTGACTCTCTCACTATAATACGGGCTTCAAGCGGCGCTCACTGTGGATGAAATCCGGGCGAGGGGCGACAGTTATAAAGTCAAAACAATCATTGCCTCAAAAACACGTTGCCCAATGCTGTAGAGGAACCTCCTCCAGATTTCCACTCGCGTAAAAACTCCCTCCTATTATATACAAAAATCCCCTATAATGAAGTGTATGGAAGATGCTGAAGCTGGACAGAGAGTTGAGAAGACCATTGAGAGGCCCGTTCAGAGGCCCGATGTTCAACGCGTCCATGACTTTGGGCTGGCCCGCTTTGAGGAAGGCGCCGAAGCCTTTTTCAGTTACCTGGATGTCACCCGTGGATTATCGCCGCACACCCTGCGGGCTTACCAGTCGGATATCGCCGCCCTGCTGGACTGGCTGAATCGATTCGTCCTTGAGAAGCAGGGCTTTGAAGTCCAACCCCAAACGTTTTGGCGAGAGATTCCCACCGCCTATATCGCCCACCTGGGCGCCCAGCAACTCTCCAAAACGTCCCTGGCCCGAAAAGGTTCTTCCATGAAAACCTTTTTTAAATTCCTGATGAAAGAGCGCTATTTTGAGGAGAACAGCCTGCCGCTGGTCTTCCACAGGCCCCGGTTATCCCGTCGGCTGCCCAATTTTATTTCCCCTTCCGAAATTGAGCAACTCCGGAAGGCCGCGCTCCTGGAGCCGGAATCCACGCTGAAATGGCGCAATCTGGCCATTCTGGAATTACTCTTCTCCTCCGGGGTGCGGGTGGGTGAACTGTCCTCCCTGAATCTGGGACACGTCAACTGGGAAGAGCTGGAGCTGCGCATTCAGGGAAAAGGAGGTCGGGAACGGCTGGCCTTTTTCAGTCAGCGAGCCCTGCAAGCGTTATTGCAATACAAAGCGTGTTGGTCCGCCCTGTGCCCGGACCCAATGACCGCCGAGAGCCCCTTGCTCCTGAATAAAAATGGCACCCGTCTGGATGTGCGCAGCATTCGGCGGGTTTTACTGGCGCTGGGCCAACAGGCCGGGGTGGATAAGCCCCTGCACCCGCACGTCTTTCGTCACAGCTTTGCCACCCACTTGCTCAACAGCGGGGTCGATCTGCGGGTTGTGCAGGAGCTGCTGGGCCATGTCAGCATCCGCAGCACCCAGATTTACACGCACGTTAGTACGGAACGCCTGAAACGGGCCTACATGAAAGCCCATCCCAGAGCGGCTCAAGGCGGAGCCGCCCAAAGCGGGGCTGGTCAAAACTCCCGGACAGAGCAGGGAGGCAGGGTATGAGCATCCCCCATCGTATTCGTTTAAATACCGGAGTTACAGGGCCTCATGGATAAAGGATTTTCCCCCCGGGCGTTTCTGCCCGAATTAACCCTGTTTGCCATTATGGCCCTGTTGTTGTTCATCAACCTGGGGGTGTTCGACATCGATCCCTTCAGCGAGTTTTTCCACCTGGAATCGGCCAAGGAGACCCTGAGCCTGAACCGCTTCTGGATTCCGAGCCTGAACGGGCACGATTATGTGGTACGCGCGCCCCTGTGGACCTGGCTCACCATGATCAGTTTCAAGCTGGGGGGCATTGGGCTGTCCGTGGCCCGTTTGCCCGCCGCCCTGCTTTCGCTGACCGCGCTGGGCGTTACCTACCTGATGACGATGGAGCTGACCAAAAGCCGGTTCTCGGCCTTGTTCAGCACCGGTTTGCTGGCAGTTAGCTGGGGGTTCTTTTACCTCGGTTCGCTGGCTACTGCCGACATCCTGACCCTGACTCTGGATCTGGTTTTTTTGTGGACTTTTTTAAAGTGGAAGGATCAGGCCTCCCGGCGGAATAACCCGGCAGAGGAAATGAACCGCAGTATGCTGCTGATGGGCAGCGTGCTGGGGGTGCTGCTCCTGAACAGCGGCAGCCTCAATGTGTTGCTGATGATGGCCATCGCTTCCCTGTACCTGATTTTGGGCCAAAACACCCTGCTGTTTAACCGCATGAATTTCCGGTCACTGCTATTGCCAGCGATCCTGATTCCCTTGCCCTGGCTGCTATGGGTGTCCATTCAGCCTGGACAAAGCGGGTTTATGCTCAACTACCTGCTGGTTTATCCCCTGCAGAAAGCGCTGGGTCTTGGTCTTTGGGCCAGCCTGAAAGGGGATTGGCTTTTTTACGCCAAACGCCTGTTGTTTGAGCTGTTGCCGTTCTGGTTTCTGGTTCCGGCGGCTTTCCTGGACCCGGAAGCCAATACCGTCAATACCCGGCATCAATCCACGTCTCCCACACTTTGGCTTTTAAGCTGGTTCTTGGCAGGCTTTGCCGTCTGTTCGCTGTCCGCCTTTCAGGAACCCACCCTGATTTTGCCGTTTATTCCACCGCTGGCCATCATTGCGGGCAGTTACCTGGCTCAGGTGGTGGAGGCCTCTCATAATAAAACCCACGCCTACTATGAAAAAGTCCTGATTGCCTACATCATGCTCCTTCTGGTAGCCGCCGTTCTAATGACCATTGTGATTTTTCAGGTGGTGCCCAGCAATTACGTGGCCGGGTTCTGGAAATTACCGGGCATGGCCGTACTGGAATCCCTGACCCTGAAAGACAAGGTATTCCCCCTGCCGGAAGCCTTTCCCCTCTGGAAGTTCTGGCTGATTCCGGGGCCCTTTATCTTGCTGGTGGGCGCTTTTTCCCTGTTCTTTCTGCAAGTCTCCAGAAAACTGAGCCTGACCCCGCTGGCCCTGACCAGTTCCCTGCTGATTTTTATGCTGTTTCTAAAGGCGGTCTATTTGCCCATTATGCACCGTCCGGTCAATCAGTTTCTGGCCCAGCAGCTGAACCACAATCTCAAGGCCGGGGATCGGGTGTTGCTTTTCTCCCTGCACCCCGCCGTCAAACGCATTCTGTTTTACATTGACCCGCAACACCGACCGGCCGTTCACGTAGTACACTCCGGCCAGCAGGTGGCCCAGGCCCTGGAAAATGGCAACGGCATCATCTACGGGGTCATCCGGGAAAAAAGCTACTTCAACGAGCTGGATTATTCCTACAGAAACCTGTTTCGGGTGAACCAGTACAACTGGCAATGGGATCTGGGGAATCTGGGTGAAATGGGAAAACTGCTGACCGGTCGCCTCCCGGAGTTCGACAAAATGCGTTCGGAAATTCTGACCTTGCAAAGCCTGCCCGCCGATACGCTTCGGGTGATTCAGCAAGAAGAGCAAACCCGGCCTGAAAAAAAACGGAGAGAAAGCCGACGCACTCGAAACTAGCGTTCTCCGGCCTGTTGTGAGAATGCGATGCCTGTTTTTGCCACAGCCCCTCTTTCAGCCCCGGGAATTTAACCAGAATTTAGTCATTGCGCTTCCGGGTTCAGGCCGTACTATTAACGGATAATAATTCGCAATGGGACAGCAATCTTGCTGGTTCATCAAGTGGTTTTCGTCGATCTGAAACAGTGGGAGGGTCTGCATTATGCTGTCAGGGGTTCAAGCACCCATCAACGCCGCCGGGAATATCCGAAACGTCAAAAGCGCCACAGGTTCCCCCACCCCCTACCCGGCAGCAGGCCGACCGAAGAAATCGCAACGGGCTGGCAGCCCGCTTTCCTCGAAATCGGGCCTCTCTCAGCTCTCTCCGGGTAGCAATAAAAACCTGTTTCAGCGAATATTCAACACCCCCTGGATCAAACGGCCCGGGGCCTCTCCCGGCAGTAAACGCAACCAGATTGTCGCTGGCGCTCAGCACGATCGCAAGGAGCCCCGCAACCCCATTTCCTTCGAGGCGCTGGATAGCATGTTGAAAGAGCTGGACAACGACGTGGACCCCCGCATTGGCTCCATCCTGAAAAATGGCTACGCCAGCGGGCTGAGACATCTGCTGAAAGTGGGAAACCAGATTATAAGCGAGATGAATCAAGTGACCGCCCCGGGGCAGCCAAAGCCCGAACTGGTCATCTATTACGATCACCCCGCCCAAGGGCACCTGAAAGATCCCTTTAGCGCACGGCGTTTCGCCTACGAGATGGCGCCCGAAACAGAAATCCTGTGCGAGGTGTTGACCCCTCGGCGTCTGCCCGCTAAATTCAGCGCCATGAACCACTGGTCAAACATCGCCCGGGGCAAGCAGGGCCTGAGCGAACTGGAGTACCTGGAATTCAGTGAGGGCGACCTGAAGCGAATGAAAGACACCGTGCGCCAGCACCACGCGGTGCCGCCCAGTGAGCGCTTCAACCTGAACAACAAGGAAGAGCTGGCCGATTATGCCTTCCAGCTGTTTAACATGCTCTACAACCTGCATCTGGCCAGAGAGGAAATGGCCCTGCAATTCCAGCGGAACCCTGCCCATTACAAGGTGGGCATTGCCACACGGCACTCCGGGGGCGACACGAAAATCCACGATCTCAGTCACCTGTTTCCGGGTTGCCACCTGAAGGCCGCCAGTCATCATCCACAGCCCGGGAACGCCGAGACGCCGCTGCCCCTGGAAGCGCAACGCGCTTTACTGGAGCGGCTTTTCCGGGGCGATACGCAGCCGTAAGGAACGTTCAGCCGCAACGTTGGCTGGGGATGGCGCGTTTTTCAAACCCGATCGATGGATTCTATTTTAACGCTTGGATTATTTTGTTTTTAATTTATAATGCCGTTTTGAAGGTGAGGTTATCATTACCAATCGGCAGGGGAGAACGCTTGTGATCGTACAAGGGGTATTTTCGCATTCAAACCCGTTAAGCGGGATACATCAAACCACACGGGCAAAGGCAAACGAAGCCACAGTTCACCAGTACCCGGCACCACCATCCGGCCAGGATAAATTTCAGCGGCAGGCAAAGGGACTGACATCAGGGCTCCCGCCCAAACCATTCCTGGGGCAAGTCTTATGGCCCCGTCAGACAGAATCCCCCAAACGTCAGGTCACTGCCGGAAAGAGCCCCAAGGCCAGTGCGGAGAAGGCCGATCCACAGCCCATACCACCAGCCCCTCCCCTTAACCCCATTGCCTTTGAGCGGGCCAAGGCCCTGCTGAAAGCCCTGAGTACAGAACACGCCCCCACCGCCCGGGCCCTTCTGAAAAACGGCCATCCGGAAGGACTGAAGCAACTGCTGTTGATCAGCAACCGACTGGTCAGCGACGTGAACGGCCTGCGCAAACAGGGCCGCCAGAACATTCGCTTTGTATTCTATGTGCATGATCCCGCCCTGAAGGCCATTCGCGATCCTGAATTTGATCAGCAAAACCCGGAACTGTCCGATGATCTGTCGCTGCGCTACTACTTCAGTAAACCGCAAATTCTGGCCGATCAGGATCGACTGCACCCGCCCTTGAGATATCACGGCCCAAAACCGCTGACGCCGGTGGTGGATGCCAAGAATCGGGATAACGGGCTGAGCCATTTGGACTTCACCCCGGAGGAACTGCAAACACTGAAAGCCACCGCCCGCAGCGCGGGTTTTACGGACAGCGAGGCCCATTTTAACGAGTACCTCAAGCAACTCTTTAACCAGGTGGAAAATCTGTACGCCCAATGGCTCACCCTGTCGCAACAGGATCACGGCATCCAGCCCCTACGGCTGGGCCTGTACTCCGATAATTTACCCACCATGCGCTACATTATCCGGGGCAAGCGAAAAGAACCGCCCATACGAGATCCCAAAGGCTGGCACCGACTGGATGATCCCCGCCGACACTGGCAAATCCATGAGGTCACCCAGCTCTTTCCGGCCTGTGATGTCCAGGGCTATCACAAGGCCCCGCCGCAGGCCCGCCTGAATCTGGAAAGTAAAATGCCCTTCTGGTACGAGCGAAAGCAGCCCAGGCAATAAGGGTCAGGGCTTGGGCTTGCAGTTCTTTTTCAGGTATTCCCAAAGCTCGGCCGTTTGGGCGTGGTTGGCCAACTTGACGGCATTGTAAAAAATCTTGGCCTGTCCATAGTCATCCGCCGCACAGTAGGCCGCGCTCAGGTTGTACTTGGCCTGAACGATATTACCCGGGTCCATAAACCCCGTCTTCAGGGAGAGGGCCTTGCGGGCATTGAGGAATACCTCTTCCCACTGGTGCTTGAGCAAATAGGTCGAGGACAGGCCCACATAGGCATCCGCCAGTTCGGGATTCTTGCGAATGGCCTGCTGATACTCCAGAATGGCCTCTCTCAGCTGGTTGGCATGACCATAATAGCTGGCCCGGTTGTAGTGAGACAGGGCCTCCTGATGCTTGCCAGAAACCACCACGATGGAAGCGGGTAAATAAGGACGGTAACCCACCGGATAAAAGCCCGCTTCCATCGCCGATTGGGCGGAGCGGGTATCGGCCAGTTCTTGCGGAAAATGCACCAGCGGCTTCTCACCGGAGGAACGACTCGCGGGGGCGGCCACGGCTTGCAGGGCAAAGGCGTCCTCCTCAAAGAGAAGACCATTTTGGGGCGTGGCTGACAGGTGGAGAGGATGATTAGGGTGCAATGCGGGGGCTGCTGACCTGGCAGGCTGGGCTGCCGGTGTCATCACGCTGGACTGCCAACTGGGGAGACCGTCGTGCAAATGACTTTGCGGCTGTGTGGAGCGCTGTCCTCGCACCGGTGCGGGCTGAGCGGGTCTTGCCTGCGGGGAATCGCTGGGCGCCTTTTTTTCCGGCTGCCAGGACACCGGAACCAGATCAGAATAAACCGACGGCGGGGGCGTGTGGTGAACGCGATTGTCCCGCTTTAAATCCAGCTGGGGAGCCAACAGGGGAGAGGGCTTGGGAACTTCCGCCCTCGTCCGGGGCGTCAGCCGGGGTGACTTGTGGTACAAGGCTTCCGCCTGCACCCGAATCAGGCCAAAACACAAGCCGTACAACAGAAAACTGAAGGCCCAAAACGCAACCGAATGCTCAACCCGCTTCAATCTCACCGGAAAAACTCCCTGCCATTGGGGCAAGCGCTTCCGGAAAAATCACGGTTCAGTCAGTCACTATTCCCACTCTACCGTGGCCGGGGGCTTGCTGGTAATGTCATATAACACCCAGTCTACATTGGGTTGCCCGGAAAGTTCCTCGGCCAGATTGCGGATAAATTCCACGGGAATGTCCGACCCAAGGGCGGCCGGGCGAGCGGTCATGTAATCCGTGGTAATGACGGCCCGAATGACCGCCGAGTGCCGCAACGGGCGATCTGCCTGCGGATCGCTATCCACCGGCAGCAACACGGTAAAGAGCTGGCTGATGTGGTCATGAATGCCCTCGGCCCGGAAGCCATCGGTGACCAACTGATCCAGCACCCGCAGTTTTTCAAGCGAAACGGGGCTTAACAGGGTGGGGGTAATGGTCTTCAGCTGCTTGGGCAGGGGCTTGTCATTCAGCAACAGGGCCACCCGGTTGATGGCATGAATGCGGTTGGGGATTTTTTGGACTACCGACCGGATTTGCGCCCAACTGAGCTGCCCCAAGTCGCCCTTGATGGCCGCCAAATAGCGATAACTACGGCTATCCCCTTGCACGCCCACGCTTTGCACCGGCACCAGCACCGCCTCAAAGCCATCGGCCTCAGCCAGCTCTTGCAGCTCGGCGTTCACGCAGGCGTAGTCCTCGGTTAAATAAGGCCTTTGGGCGCACAGCACCCGAATCCCCAAACCCGGCCCTGGGAAGGGATGCCGCATCACCAGTTCTTCCGGCAGGCCCAGCATGCGGCCCACCTTGCGCACTTCATCCTTGTGCCAGTCCCGGTTGGGCTCAATAATCAGGCCCTTTTTGCGCTGCTCCTGAATCAGGGGCACATCGTTGTGATGGGTTTTAATGGTATGAGCCTGACTGCTCACCTCCCGGTTGCCGCTTTCAATCAGGTCCGGGCGCAAGGTGCCCTGGGCGATAAAGGTTTTATCCAGATCCAGCCCGCTTTTGCGGATGGCGTCACTAATCAGATGGTAGAAGACATCCCCGATAATGCGGCGTTTGGCCTCGGGATCGGTCACCTGATTCAGCGGCCCCACGGTTTGCCCGTCAATCTCCGTGGTGGCGTTCAGGAAAATATCCTCGGCGTCAATGCGCTCCAGGTGGCGCAGGCCAATGGCCTTCAGGGCTTCACAAACCAGATCGCTCTCGTTGGCCCGCATCATGCCGGAATCGATATGCACGGCGAACACCTGTTCCGGGCGCAAGGCCTTGACCAGCAAGGCGGCGGTCACCGAGGAATCCACCCCGCCGCTGACCAGCACAAATACGTTTTGATCGCCCACGGTGGCCTGAATCTGGGCCAGGGTGTCCTCCAGCCGATGGGACAAATCAAAGGCCCCGGTCAAGCCGCAGGCTTTATACAAAAAGTTCTCCAGCATTTTGCCGCCGTTCACGCTCAAGTCCACTTCCGGGTGGAATTGCACCCCGTAAAAGCGCTTTTCCCGGTTCTCAATGGCGGCCACTACCTCGTGCTGATGGGTGGAAACCGATCGGGCCACCACTTCAAAACCCTCTGCGGGCTGGCCCACGCTGTCTCCATGGCTCATCAGCACGTGTTGGGCAGGCTCCAGCCCGGAAAACAGCACACAGTCCGTGGAGACGGTCACTTCGGTCTCCCCGTACTCCTTGGTGGGAGAGGGCAGCACCGTCCCCCCGAAGGTGCGGTTCATCAGCTGCATGCCGTAACAAATGCCCAGCACCGGAATGCCCAGCTCAAAAATGGCCGGATCGCACTGGGGGGCGTTGGCCTCATACACGCTGTTGGGGCCACCGGACAGAATAATCCCGGCGAAGTCCCTACCCAAGTCAGCCGCTTTCACATCCACCGGAACAATCTCGGTGGCCACGTTCAGCTCCCGCACCCGGCGATCGATCACTTTGGTGTACTGGGCGCCACAATCCAGCAGGGCCACTTTTTCCAGGGGCTGTGCGGATTGTGTTTTCTCGGAGGGAGCGGGTTGTTCGGCGAGTAAATCCTGAGACATGGGGCGACATCCTTCTTTGACGGGTCAAGACTCAAGGGGCAAGCGGGTTCCAACGGGGAAAGCGCACGAATCACGAATGGGGTAAAGCCAGAACGAATAGACCTGTGCTGCGCATAATGCCTGATTATAGCCCGAAGAAGACGGATTGTCTGTGGGCGGGCAAGGCCAGCGGGTTTAGCGGGCCAGCAACACCTGATGGCGGGCCAGTTTGGCCAGAAAAATCAGGGGGTTCCCATCCCGGTGAAAGGCCGAGAAGCGGGGAATCCTGAACCGATGATCCGTAGCCTGCCATGGCCGGGTTTCCACGGTAAAGGCCGCCTGATACGGCGTTTGGGTCAGGGCCTCCACTTCCCGGTCACTGTGCGTGCCCCAGGGATAGGCGAACACGGGCAAAAAGCGCTCCCCAAACTCCGCTTGCAACAGGGTGTAGGACTTCATCAGCTCCTCCCCCAGATCCGCTGGCGCCAGTTGGGTCATATCCCGGTGCAGCATGCCGTGGCTTCCCAGTGCAACCCAGCCGGACGCCACCATCTGGTGCATTTGCCGTACGCTCATCAGGCGATCCCGACGCGATTCGGGCAAATGACCCTGATCCCAGGCGTTGGTGCCGCCGTACCGTCCCGGCAGTACAAACACGGTGGCCGGACATTGCTCCGCTTCTAATACCGGCAAGGCCTGCAGCAAATTGTTTTCATAGCCGTCATCGAAGGTCAGCAACACGTTTCGATTGTCATTCAACTGCTGGGGGCTCATGGCCAGGGCCTCACTCATGGACACCAGTCTAAAACCCAGCAAGCGCAGGGTGCGAATCAGGCGGCTCAAGCCCACCGGACTGATGCTGATATGCTTGCGCTCCGGGTGCGAAATTCGGGCTTCCACGTGATGAAAGTTGAAAATCAGCATGACAGTATGTCCTTTAGGTAAGGGCGGGCGGCGGGCGGTAACAGGCAAGACAGGGGAATCCAGCGGGTGAGGGTTTGCACCAGCGTGCGGGCCGCATAAAGTACATTCCAGCCGGTACGCACACTGAGCAGGGCCAGTTGACTTTTGCGACCCTGAAAGCAGGCCTCCCACAGGCGGGCATCCGGCCCTTGGGGCTTCTCTGAGCAAAGGGTCTGGTACAGGCGCTGGGCCGATGGCAGGTAGCCATACATGAGGAATCGGCACATTAAATTGCGGCGCTGTTGCAAGGACAAAATCGCCAGTTGTGCGGGGCTCAGGCTGCCCTGCAGGGTTTCCACAATGGAGAGTTCCGCAGTCAGGGCCGCCGGGTAATCTTTCAGCACCGAGCGACAACGACCGGATTCGCTTTGCCGGTACAACACCAGTCGTTGCCCAGTGGCGTAAACCGGAAACTGCTGGCTGGCCTGAATGAAAAAGACCCGATCCTCATGGTAGCAACGGGACTGAAATCCACCCACCGCCACCATCACCGAGCGATGCACCAACGTGGTGCTGGGCAAGAACAGCCCCTCATCCCGCAGGGCCAACTCACCCACATCCCCCTGATGGGTGCTGATTTTGGGCAAGTTCAGCAGGCGGTTTCGATCATCCACGGCGTAATAGCTGCTATAGACCAGACAGGCCGGTTGCGCTGGCTCAGTCTCTCGGCGAACGACTTTCAGTTCCTCGCTGAGCTTATGGGGCAACCACACGTCATCCGCGTCAATAAAGGCGATATAGTCGCCTGTGGCCAGTTGAAAGGCGTGATTTCGGGCGGCGGCCACCCCCTGATTGGGTTGGGACACCACCCGCACCCGGGCATCGGAAATCGTGGACAACACTTGCCAGGTGCCGTCGGTGGAGCCATCATCCACCACTATCAATTCCCAGTGGGAGTAGTGCTGGTTCAGCACCGACTGCACGGCCCGCAATACGCAATGGGCGCCGTTGTATACCGGAAGTATGACGGACACCGAAGGGATGAGGTTTTGATAAACAGCCCCTAGGGTTTGCACGGTGGCCTCCAGGGTGAAGTGCTGCGCCCGGTCGCGCAGGGCGCTCTTTAATGACTGCTCCTGTTGTGGCTGTAAGTGCAGCCACGCCTGAACCCGATCGGCCAGCGCCTGCAAATCGCCCAGCGGCACCAGACAGCCCTCCGTTTGCGGTGTACCCAAAATCTCCGAAGCGCCCTCGCTGGCATAGGCCACGCAGGGCACGCCAGCGGCCATGGCCTCCACCAGCCCCAACCCGAACCCTTCCCGCCGGGATGGATAAACCAGCACGTCACTCAAAGCCAACAGGGCGGGCACGTCCGCTCGGTAGCCCACCACTTTCAGGGCGGGCAAGCCCTCGGCCCAGCCCTCAAGCTGTGTTTTCAAGGGGCCATCCCCCACCAGTAAAAACTGAACTTGCGGATGGCTGCGGGCAAAGCGCCGGGCCAATTCAACAAAATCAGCGGGATTTTTATTCTCATCCAGCCGATTGATAAACGTCACCACCGGACGATCCGCATCCAAGCCCAAACACGACCGCAGCGAGTTCAAGTGGCTTGCATCCGGCGGGGCCTGAAACTCAGCCAAGGTCACACCATTGTGGATGACTCGTGCTGGGGCCGATTCCGCCAAAAAGCCCTGAGCCAACAAGCGCTGACGTTCCGCTTCACTGACCACCAGCAGGGCGTCCAGCCGAACACTGGTGAATCGAAACACGGCGGCCACCATGCGTTTGAACCAAGCCTTGCCGCCTGCAGACTGCTCAGAGAGCGCGTACAAACTGCCGTAACCATGAAAGGTAAACACCACCGGAAAGCCCCACAGGCGGGGCAGCAGGGTTTCCATCAGTCCAAAATGCACATGGACGATATCGGGTCGTTCCGCTTGTAGAATCCGCCGGAGTTGACCCCAGGCCCCCCAGTCCAGCGTTCTTAAAAAAGAGGGCTTGAAGAAGGCGGGACTTTTCAGCCCGTAAACCGTAAAGCCCCGCTGCTGAAGGCCCTGATACAAGGCCCCCCCGGCGGAACACACAAAGACCGGTTCAATATTGCCCCATTGAGCAAGCCCCTGTCCCACTTGGAGCAAATAACGCTCAATGCCCCCCATTTGCCCAAAATCCTGATAGAAAAAAAGCACCTTACGCCGCTCGGCAACCGACCCACAGCCAAGCCCCCGATCCGCGGTGGGCTTGGCGTTCTCTATGTGGTTCGCGGTAGGCAGGGGGATCATGGGTGCGGGGTGGGTATCCACGGTTGGGTCTGGGTCATCTTGCGGTTCTAAAACCGGTCACAAAAAATCGGGAACTGGCACTGTTACAGGACTTACTCAGTTAAGCATCATGAAAACAGGGCAGCCTTAAAATTGCCCGGCTCCAGTCTCCTTTGCCCTGCCCCGTTCATCTATAAACTGTCATGCCCGCCCATCCTCTGGATTCTGTAGTGTGTTAAAAATCAGGCCGCCTTGCCAAAAATAATTCGCTAAGCAACTTTTAATCTGGAGTGGATTTTAGTAAAAACAGCAATTATTCCCTTTGACGGGTCTTATCTTTTTATCGCACCTGTCTTCTCACATCTTTCTCTTATTCACATCTTTCTTATCGCAACTTTCTTATTGTATCGTTCCCCTTACCTCCACTTTCCCCTTCTAATCATCAGGAAGTCCAGCATGTCAAGCCGAGCGATTCGCCGATTCCAACGTATTTTGACCCCATGCCTCATGCTTTTCGCCTTGATAGGGCTGCTTGCTTGCCATCCAGACAGTGGCCATGCCGAAAACTTTACCGGACAGCTGCAATTTGCGGAAGGCAGCTACCGCATCAACGTCGGCGATGTGCTGAGCGTCAACGTCTATAATCAGTCCGACTTATCTGCCAACGGCATTCTGGTACGCTCCGATGGCAATGCCTCCTTCAACGGCATTGGGGAAATTCAGGTGGCCGGTAAAACCATCCGGGAAGCCACCCAACTGCTGGAAAGCCAGGTTCGGGAACTGGTTCGGGAACCCCGCATCAGTCTGACGGTCAGCGAAAGCAAGCCCCCCAGCGTCTATCTGGCCGGGGCGGTCATGCGTCCGGGCATGTTACAAGCGGGTAACAGCACGGCCACCCTGAGCAACACCAGCAACAACACAAGCGGACTGCCCGGCGGCAATGGTTCGGCCACTAGCCAAAGCGGCAACGGGCTGTCCGGCAACCGCATGGATTTCCGCCTGTCCAGTGTGCTGTCCGCTGCGGGCGGGGTCAAGCTCTCCGCTGATTTGGCCAACGTCACCGTAACCCGAGACGGGCAACTCTACAAAACCGTCAACTTGTGGGAACTGTTAAAAAACGGCAGCAGTGACAATGACCTGATGCTGCAAAACGGCGATTCCGTCTATGTCCCGGAACTGCCCCATCAGGCCCTGGATGACGCCACCTACCAACTGCTGCTCAGCTCGGCCATCGGGCCCCAGATCTTTCCGGTGCGTATCATCGGCGATGTAAAAACGCCGGGCGTCTACGACCTGAACAGCACCAGCCCCTACCTGAACTCCGCCATCGCCAAAGGCGGCGGCTTCAATTACGGGGCCAACATCAAGGTGGTGGCCATTCGACGCTTCAGCGGCGAAAACAAGTTCAGCACCCTGATGGTCGATCCCAACCGCCACGATTTTATGCTCCGGCCCAACGATGTGGTGTATGTCTCCGAGCAAAAAATCTACAAAACCGGTCGCTTCGCCGACAACGCGGCCAAAGTGCTTTCACCCTTCACCAACATGGCCTCCGCCGTGTTCGGACTGGCGGTTCTGGGAGGCATCCGCTAACACCCCCCGCTTCCCCTCCCTCTGCCCAAAAAGACTTCACACCCTGCTCCCACTTGCCGATCCCCCTGATAAAGGACATCGAGATGGCCCCTGTATTTTCCCCCGCACACCTCAAACATCACGCCCTCCCGGAGCCCCCGGAGCGTCTGCTGCCCGGCGTGGCCAGCTTCTGGCGACGGAACACCGCCCTCATTGTGGGGGTGGGTCTCTTTGTGTGCTTCTGGATGCTGATTTACACCTTTTTTGTGTTCAAGCCGGGTTATGCGGCCAAAGCCATGGTCATCATCAAGGATTCGGCCATCACCAGCCGTTACGTGGAGCCCGATCAATACTACGCCTTGCAAACCACCTCTTCCAGCTCCTCCAACCCGGTGCTGAACACCATGGGCATCCTGAAGTCCTCGGCCATCAGCGAGGCCCTGTGGCAGTTTTTTCAAAGCAAACACCCAGAACAGCTTAAAAAACTGAAAATCAAAACCCCGGCGGACTGGAAAGCGTTCTATCAGGATGGCTCCGCCTTTATTAAAGCCAAAAACCAGCCGGGCACCGACCTCATTTCCGTGCAATTCAGCTGGAGCGATCCAGTCATTGCCAAAGAGGGACTGGGCGTTGTTTTAAAGGCCTTTCAGAATGCCAGCCGGGACTTGAACCGCTCGGAGCAAAGCACCCGCACCCAATTTTTAGAGGGTCAGGTTCGGGAACTTGAAGCCCAGCTTTTAGCGGTGCGAAAACTCAAAAGCACCTATCAAATCAGCAACAAAACCGTCAGCGTCCGCCGGGAAGGCGATGATCTGGCGGGTTCCCGCATGGAGTTGAGCAACCGGCTCAGCCAACTGGAAGCCCAGGCCCAGGGGAAAGAACGGCTGGCCCGTCGCTATCAGCAACTGTTGGGCATGAACCCGGAAAAAGCCCTGAAGGCCTCCGCCCTGGGACAAAACGCCACCATCGCCCGGTTGCAGGATGAGCTGTATCGCCTTCAGCAACAGTACGCCCTGCTCAGCGCGTCCCTGACCGAAAGCAACCCCAAAGTGCGCGAAATTGAAGCCCAAATTGCCCAGGTCAAAGCCAACCTGAGCGCCGAGCAATCCCGCACCATGGGCACCGCCAACAACACCCAAACCGTGGTCGCCGACACCACCCGTGGCGATCTGGTTCGCAACATGCTGCTGGCCAACGGAGAAGCGCAGGACTTGCGGGCTCAGGCGGCCATTATTCGGCAACGCCTGGGGCAGATCAATGTGGATATCAGCCAATTCCCCCAAAAGGCGGAAGGGCTGGCCCAGATTGAGCAAAAGGAAGCCTCCCTCAGCGTGGCCCTGGATCATCTGCGGCAAAAAGCGCTGGAAGGACGGGTGAAAGAAGCCCAAACGCTGAGTAACGTTTTCATTGTGGATGAGCCCAGCCTGCCGCAAAAAGCCCAGTTCCCCAACCGCACCCACCTGATTGTACTCAGCCTGCTCATGGGGCTGGGTGTGGGCATGGCCACCGCTTTCGCCAAAGAGCAGCTCAGTGGCCCTTCCGCGGGTTACAGCATGCCGGAGTGGATGGAACCACTGGAAGGGAGCCAGACCACGGCAACCATGGAAGAAGTGGCAGAAGTGGCAGAAATGCCAGAAATGCCCGAAACAAGGCAGCCCTCCACCCGTCCAGCCGGGCCCCGGACGTTTGAACCGGAGCCCGCCGAGTTAAGCGGAGGAGCCACCCCCTTTTCTCTGGCCCATACCCTCATGAGTGAGCCAACCTCCGAAAAAATGGGCTTACCCGCAGCCGGATCGCTGTTTGATTCCCTCATTCCCGTGGCGGGCCCCATTACCCAGCAATACCCCACAGCCGCCACTTTTCGCAGCGATTTGACCCAGCCCCTGACGGCGGAGTCCGTGCGTCCCTCCCCCAGCCAGCAGACCGAACGTAGCAGCAGCAGTCCGCATCGGCTTCAGCCCCTTTTGGCGCATCCCCTGGAAAATCCCGAAGAAATGCCAGTCCCCCCTTCCGCCATATCGCCTGCCGCTTCGGTGCGGATGGCCCATGCGCCCACCCCGCATCAATTGGCGGAACTTCAGGCAGCACACCTGCAAAAAACAAATCCGCCGCTGACGGAACAGGAAGGGGTGCCCGTGCTGCATGCGCCACCCGTTGCCGCCGAGGTGATCACGTCCGATCTCAGCGCCTCTGACCTCCCTCTGGACTCTGAAGATCCGTCGATGGCGGAAAACCGACCCATCACCCACGAACCCATCCGCTTCAAGGCCCCCTCACAGGTCACCGTGCAGGCGGAAGCACCGGCCCCTCACTCCGAAAGTATGTTGGAGGCCGCTTACGATTCCCCTTCCAGCGCTGAGCATTCGGAACCCCAAAATTCGCTTTCTCAAAACTCCCTCTACGATCAACAGGCCCTGAAAATGCCCATGCCCCGTCGCAAGCGGGGAGTACCCGCCTTTCTGCTGAGCGATGAGACCCAAAGCAACGGACAGAGCCAAGATGGCCACAATAGCCTTGACGGCTACGATCCAGAGGAAACCGGCTTCAGCCAGCCCTATACCCTCATCCCCAAAAAGCAACGCCTCAGCGCCGATGACAACCTGCTGGAAACCGTGGCGCCCCTATCCGCCCCCAGCCCGGCGGCCCCGGCCAGTGAAAACCTGCCTTTCCCCGATCTGTTTTCCGAAACCGATCTGGCGGAGACTGACAGCAGACCCCGCCCGCCCGCGTTGAATCCGCCTTTAAACCCCATGTGGATCAGTCGAAAACCGTATGAGCATCCGGAAGCCTACTTCGGGCTGGGCCGCCGCAAGAAAAAGCGGATGGAACCCTCCACCTCCCTCAACCGGCTGATGGCCGCCCTGCAACAACAGGCTGGCGTCCGTAAGCCCTGAGCCTTGACGGGCCCAACACCCTACCCTCCCCCTTCCAACCGGATGCGCTGACCATGACCCCCTCTCCCCCCACGGACTGGAAATCGGCACTCCCCAGTGGCAAGCCATTGGTGGCGCTGCTGGCCGGGCTGGGCATGCTGCTAGCGGTTCTGGTGTATTTGATCCTGCCCGCCCTTGGACTCTCCAGCCTGTCGGAAAGCCTGAACTACCAGCGACTGGTCCTGTTGTTCGGAGCGGGCGTCGGGGCTATCGTTTACTGGCAATACTGGCGCTTCATTATCCCCCGGCCTCAATTGCTGGTGGCCTTCGTGATACTGGGGTGGCCGCTGGCGGCGCTGGGCAATGGACATCTGCTGGCGTTGGGCGTCAACATTCGCTTCACCCCCCTGCTGATGCTGATGCTGATGTTGCCCATGCTTCGGATTATCGTGCCCCACATTGGGCTGCTGTGGCGGCAATTGCCGTGGCTGAAATACTACGCGGCCTTTGTTGTCTGGCTGGGGCTTTACTACGTGTTCTACAACGCCAACGCCACCGATCCTCGCCTGAGTGGGGGAGAAAGCGCCATGGGCGATGGCGCGGTCAGTCTGGTTCAACTGGTGGCCTACGTCTACTGCCTGCTTTGCGTGGCCTTATCGGCGGTGACCGTGCTGAAAATCAGGAATTTCCGCGGCTTTTTTGACGCCCTGAATCAGGCCCTGCTGTGGGTCAGCGCCCTGGAGTCGCTGGTGACCATCGCCGGTTTTCCCTTCCAGCTCACCAGTATGATGCTGGACGGTTTTTTACGGGCCATCGGTATTTTTTCCCACCCCAACCCCTTTGCCCATCACATGGGCATCTTGATGGTGTACCTGCTGGGCCTGTACTGTTATTATCAGGGCGATCGAAAACACCGCATGCCCACGGCCCTGCTCTGGGGCGGGCTGGCCATCAATCTCGTGGCCTTTTTACTGGGCCTCTCCAAAACGGCCATCAGTGCCTTTGCCCTGTGTGCCCTGATCATCTTTTTGCTGAACCTGGCCGTGCCCGCCATCCGTCGCAGCTTCACCCGGATCGCCATCAGTCTGGTCACCCTGCTTCCGTTGGGCCTGTTTATTTTTGAGGCCCTGTCCGGTAAAAGTTTTTTCGGCATTATGGAATCCCGAATCAACGAAACGGAAAGCATGAACTGGCGGGCCATGGTGTGGCAGGACTTGATGGCAGACATTGATCTGACCACAATCTGGCTGGGCCACGGCTTTACATCGGCCAACCAAACCGTGTTTAACCTGACCTTCAACGACGCCAAAAACGCCAATCCCCTCATGATGGTTCACAACGCCTATATCGCCCTGCTCTACGATCTGGGGCTGATGGGCTACCTGATGTTTGTGGCCCCGCTGGGTTTAATGCTGCAATCGGCCCGGGGCTGGATGAACGCGGCAAAACCCGCCTTGCGCACGGAGCATACCATCATCATCGCCCTGACCGTGTACTTTTTATTCGCCTGCGGTTTTGATGAAATGTCCTACATGTTTGACGCCCCGCAACTGTACTGGACGCTGGTCAGCATCCTGTCCTGCATGGCCCTGCGAGAAACCCGGGAGTGTCCGGCATGAGCCTGGGGCAACGTTCCTTGCTGGGCATGCTGACCGGTGGCCTGAGCGTGGTCATTAAAACCGGCCTCAACATTATTCTCATCCCCACGTTAATCGCCACGCTGGGCCTGGATGTCTTTGGCCTGTACGTACTGCTCATCGCCATTTTTGAAATTTCCACCCTGCTGGATTTGGGCATTACCGACGCGCTGGTTACCAGCCTGAGCGGTAAAGCCCACAACCCCCAGGCCAAGAACAGCTACCTGACAGTGGGCCACCTTTTGTACAGCGCGCTGGCCCTCCTGTTTTTGCTGGGCGGGGCTGCCGTATATCCGGGCTTTTCCGGCCTGTTTCACGTTTCACCACAGTTAAAACCGCTGGCCCAAACCGGATTTTTGCTGATCATGCTGGAATCCGTACTCATGGTTTACGGGGCCTATTATCAGGCCATTTTACTCTCCCATTGCAGCCAGCAATGGACCAATCTGGCGGATAGTGTTTACGCCATCCTCAGCAACGGAGGGGCCTTGCTGGCCCTGTGGCTGGGCGGGGATTTAACCCTGATCTTCGGGCTGCGCCTGTTGGCCGCCCTGCTTCGCCTCAGCATCATCGTGGTGCGGGCCAACCGAGCTGAGCCCCGGCTGTGGTGCAGGAACACCCCCTTCTGCCTGCAGACCCTGCAAAAACTGTTTCGCTTGAGCGGCCATGCCATGATGATCAACTTCAGCATCATCGTTTCCCATAAAATCGATGACATTGTCATCGCCAAATTCCTTCCCATCAGCGCCGTGGGGGTGTATGAAATTGTTTTCCGATTTCTGGGAGTCACCCTGCAAATCTGCCTCAAACTACAAGAAGGCATTTACCCCCTGTTTGCCCGCATGGCCGCCCTCAATCAGACCGCAGAAGCCCGGCAACTCTTTTTAAGGGCCAGCTGCTTCCTGAATTTTGTGGGAGCCTCCACCCTGATGCTGATCGTCCTGTTTTATCCCGAACTGTTCGGTATCTTCTCCGCCGGAAAAGTCCCCCTTGCCCAAACCCTGCCCATTCTGGCGCTGGCCGTGCCCTGCGTCCTCAGCGGCATTCTGCAAATGCCAGCCAACGCCCTCCTCTTTACCTGGGGACAACACCGCTTCCTGAGCGTCACCAGCATTCTGGCGGCACTGGCCAACCTGGGTCTCAGTTTTATTCTGGTGCAGCACTGGGGCATTGTGGGCGTGACCCTGGGCACTCTCATTCCCCAGCTCCTTCAGCACCAGTGGGGATTGATTGGTCAAGCCTGCCGCACCCTGAAAATTTCCGCAGGCGACTACCTGAAGTCCGTTTACGGGGCAATTTTCTTCCCCCTTCTTGTTTCTTTTGGTTGGGCCCAGCTGGGTCGCTTCCTCATGAGCTTCCGCCCCTGGGCCAATGAAGCCATGGCCCTGGGTATCATTGCCCTGATTGCCCTGAGCGCCCTGGGCCTGGGAGCCTGGTTGTGGCTCCGCCGAAATACCAGCGCACAGGAAAAAGCACAGCTGCGCCAGTTCATCGCTCAAAAATTTTTCAGACAAAAATTTTTCAGACAAAATGAAAAAAACACGCCAAACGCCTTAACCCTGGATTCCCTGTCATGACCATCGTCCCCCATCCTGCATCACCACCCACCACACCCGAGCAGGCCCTGCCGCTGGTTTCCATTATTATGCCCACCCACAACGCGGCTGCCTATATTGGTCAATCGATCCAATCCGTGCTGAATCAAACCTACCCCAACTGGGAACTACTGATTGCCGATGACGCTTCCACTGATGAGACCGGGCACATTGTGGCCTCCTTCAACGATGTCCGGATTCATTACCAAAAACTGGCGCGGGTGGGACATCCGGCCGGGGTGCGCAACGCGGCCCTGCGCCATGCCAAAGGAGAACTCATCGCCTTTCTGGATTCCGATGACTTGTACTACCCGGACACGCTGGCCAAACTCTCGACTCCCCTGTTAAACAACCCGAATCTCATCTCGGCATACGGGTTTGCCGATCAGATCGATCATCAGGGGAACCCCTTGCCCAACCCCATTCAGCTGGTGGAAGCGCCCCCTGAAAAAAGTGGGCCCGAACAGCCAGCCCAGCCCCACCGATACCCCGCCAGCCACTACGCCCACAGCTGGGATCGCATTGTCACCAGTCAAATCAGTTGCCTGTTGGCCGGACTGATGATCCGCCGCAGCGCCTGGGAACAGATCGGGTATTTCAATGAAACCCTGTGTGGCCCGGAAGACTATGAATTTTATGTGCGCATGTTTTTACACAACCATGCGGGCGTCCTGTGCCTGAACGACTACGTGTACCAGTACCGCATTCACGCGGCCAGCCTGACCAAGGCCCCGGAACACTATGAAAAATTGCTGAGCAGCTGCCTCAAAATCATGCACTGGATGTTCACGGAAGCACCCATCCCGGCTGAGGTGCGACCGCTGAAGTCGAAAGCCTATCTGGGTTGTTACCGCTATCTGGCCCGGGAGCGCCTGTTGCAACATCAGCCTCACATCGCCCGCAAACTGGCGCTGAAAACATTCCGGGAGCCAAACATCAAACTCGGGGACGCCCTGTTGGGATGCGGCCCCTTGCTCATCCGGTCTTTCCTTCCCACCGGGCTGGATGACTTACTGGTGTCCTTGCGGCGGCAAGCACGCCTCTGGAAAAGCCGCCTTAAAACCAGCCCCATCAGTCCTTTATCCGCAGGTTCCCCATGAGTTCAGCCACCCCAGTCTCAAAAATCAACCCGGCCCCGACCTCGTGTCCCGTGGCGCAGCCTGCGGATTTCCGGGTTCAGGTCATTCGCTCGCTCGCTGAATTTTTACCCCTGAAAAAGCAATGGGACGACTTCCTGAACATAGCTGGCGTGGAAAACCTCTGCCTCACCCACGCCTGGCTGACCCAGTGGTTGCAGCACTTCCCGGCTCAGGAACTCCTGATTATCATTGTTCAGGATCACCGGGAAAACTGGTTGGCCGTGGCCCCCTTAAAAATCAGTCTGGGGAAACAGGGCTTCACTTGCAAGCGATTGAGGCACCTACAATTCATTGGCACACAGCCCAACGTCTACGACTGGATGGAAATCGTCATTGCCTCAGAACAAAACGAACTTGCCGTGCTGAATACCATCGCCAGCGTCATCCGTGACAGTCGCTGGGATGTTCTGGATTTGCTCTTCATGCGAAATCGCGCCCAGTGTGAGGCCTTGGCCCAGGCCCTGGCCCCCCGGCAGGTCGAATCGGCCATCCACACGGAAACCGTGATGCCCTGCTTGCCCCTACCCGACTCGGTCAAGGCCTATGAAACCACCCGGCGTAAAAAAACACGTCTGGAGGTCAACCGTCACAACAACCGCTTTGAAAAAGATCGGGGAAGCCGCCCTCAGTTGACCTTCCACACAGAACCGAAGGTCAGTGACGTTCTGTTGAAAGCATTTGTGGACAACCACAAACAATATTGGGCCAGCCGGGGGCAAAAAAGTGATTTTGTGCGCTATCCCGAGCTGCATTCCTTTTACCGGCATATGCTGGAGGAAGCGGCTGGCATTGATATAAAAAGTGAGAAAAACGCCCCCAGACTCTTGCTCTCCACACTGGCAGCGAATGATATAACCTTAAGCTACCAACTGGGCTTCTGGCAGGGCAGCAGTTATCTCAGTCACCTGACCAACTTTAACCAGAATTTTAGAAGCTATAGTCCCGGCACCTTGCACATGGATGCCCTGGTGTTCCACGCGGTGGAAGCTGGCGCCACGGAATTTAATTTCGGGCGGGGGGATGAACCCTACAAACACCTCTGGACCCGAGAAAAACACCCACTATGGAACCTGCGACTGTTTCGGCACCCGCTGGCCAAAGCTCTGTGGGCTCTGGATCATTTTCTGAAAAAGTGCCTGAGAAAGACCGCCGGATGACCCACGAGACCCTCACCCCACAGGCCCCCTCCATCGAGGCCATGAACACCGCCCCCAACCCGGAACTGCCATCCGCAGAATTGTCAGTGTCTCAACAGCCTGAAAACGACGCTCCCTTTGAAATGTCGTCCTTTCATCAGTGCTGGTGGCGTTACCTGTCCCCCCGCTTTGATATTCCCGTTAAAGGGCAAGCCTTGCTAATCCACAGAAAAAAAGTGGCCCGAGGATTTCTGACACTGAAAGAGGCACGGGTTTCCGGGTGGAATACGGCCTGGCATCAAACGCTGAACGCAGACCGAATCTCCGAATTACACCGGCTGCAACAGACCAGCGCCTGGGATTATTTCCAGGTACGTCTGAATACTGACCCCGATCAGTCTGATGCCATCCAGCAACTGGCCCTGCCGGATTTTCCCTGCCTGATGGTGCCCGCCCCCTTGCAATACAGCATTGATCTCAGTCAAGGAATGGCGTCCTACTTAAAAGGACTGAGCCACAACAGCCGCAAGAGCCTGAAAAAGAAAACCCGACTGGCGCAAGCGCTGAATCCCACGCTGGTAACCGTCTCGAAACCCCAAGCCGTTGAGCGATTTTTAGAGGAACTCATTCAGCATCATATCCAGTACTGGGATGAGAAAGCGGGCCACAGCTACCTCAATCACCCCGAGGAGCAACAGTTTCTCTATCACTGGGCAATGGCCCTGCACCAAAGCGGGCAACTGGTTCTGGAACGTCTGTTAATGAATGAGCAAACCGTCAACCTGAGTGTGGGTGTGCGCAACGGTCCTGCCTTTTACTGGCTGTTTACCGTCAATACGGGCTTGCACAGGAATTACGCCCCGGGCATTGTCGGCCTGAATTTAAGACTGGAGGCTTGCGCCCGACAAAACATCCAGCACTTCCACATGGGCCCGGGCGATTACTTCTACAAAATCCAAAGCGCCAATCTCACGTTGCCGTGTTCTGATCTCTACATCATCAACCCCACTTCCTGGAAAGGTCGACTCTATCAGCAATGGCTCCAGCGCAAGCACGCTCAGGATATTCAAATCCTTCATCCCAAAAATCAGTCCCCTGCCCTGACTTAAAATCCGGTTTTGGAGGCTTGTAGGGGTTTCCTTTAAAAAAGAGGCTCACTCTAAAGCCTTGGGATCTTTCGATAGTACTGAGCCGCTGTCACAACAGTGCTGAGCGGCAGTCGTCAGTGTTCAGGGGGATCAAACTGTTTCCCGCCGCCAAAACGATCGAAAGATTTCATGTCCTGAAACTTTTTGTGAGCAGCCAGTGTATATAAAATACAAGGCTGATTTTTAAGATGTGTTGAATTCATCAGCAGTGTTCACCCTCAATGTTTTTGGAGAGTCTTATGACCATGAATTTGAAATCCATCCAGCAATTTGGCCTGATGAGTCTGGCCGTGATGACCGTGATGAGCGCAGTACCCGCTGCCTTTGCGGAACCGGCCACTCCCAGCGGAAAGTCCGGCCCGGGAGAGCAGCACCAGCACAAAGGCGAGCGATATAAAAAGTACGCGGAAGAACGTCAAAAATTCATGCAGGAATTAAACCTGAGCGACGAGCAAAAGGCCAAAATGAAGGCCGCCCATGAAGCGTTTCGTCAGGAAAACAAACCTGCCATGGAAAGCCTGAAAGGCAAATACAAACAACTGAAACAACTGGGAACCGACTCGGCCAACGATGCCCAGCGTCAAAAACTCAAGGCGGAAATCCGGCAGGAGCGGGAAGCCTTGATGGCCAAGAAGAATGCCAGTATGCAAGGCATTCTCACCCCGGAACAGCAAGCCAAGTGGGAGGCCAAACGGGCCGAACGCAAAGCGCAATGGCAGCAGAAACACAAATAAACCAGGCCTCCCCTGTCAATCAAGCCTGAGGTTTCTCTCATCGCTGTACCGCATTGACCTTAAACTACTCAACGGTCACGGGCCAAAGCCCGTGACTTTTTTTTGCCGCTCACAGGCACAGCCGCCCCAAGGGCCCTCTGCGCTGCCCCGATTGGTCAGGCCGCTTTCAGTCGCTGGTGGGCGCGTACAATATGGGGATAGGCCCAAAAATAGCAGGCGGCGCCCATTATGGTTAGCATGCCCCCCAGCTGCAAGGTGCGCGATACCCCCCAATGGGCGCCCATCCAGCCCACCCCCAGACTGCCGATGGGGTACATGCCGATATAGGCCAGTGTGTACAGACTCATCACCCGGCCCCGCTTTTTGGGATCGGCCAGTGTTTGCAGCAAAATATTGCTGGAGGCAAACAGCAGCATCATGCCCAGCCCTAACAGGTACAGACAGGCCATGGCCAGCCACAGGGAGCGCACCCCGGAGAACAGCAGCATGATGAGCCCAAAGCCCAACACGGCAAAGGGCAGCAACTTCAACAAACGCTCCACCGCCTTGTGAGACGCCAGATAAATGGCCCCGGTCAGGGCGCCGGCCCCCACCGCGCCCATCAGCCAGCCCAGGGTCTGCACGTTGCCCTGCAAAATATCCTTGGCGTACACAGGAATCAGCACCGAATAGGGCAGACCCACCAGACTGGTCAGGCCCACCAGCCCCAGAATGGCCTTCATGGGGGGATGTTGATACACGTACTGCAAGCCCTCTTGCAGGCTTTGCCAATACCCCATGGGCCGTTCAAAGGTCTGCTCCCGTTGAATCCGAATGGCCGCCAGAGCCGCAAGCACGGCGCAAAAACTCAGGGCGTTCAGCAAAAAGCACATCCCTTCTCCCACCCGACTGATGAGCAAACCGGCCAAGGCAGGCCCCACCAGCCGGGACCCGTTGAACACCGAGGAGTTAAGCGAAATGGCATTACTCAAGTCCTCGGGTCGATCCAGCAAATCCAGCACCAGCGACTGCCGAATGGGAATATCCAGACCGGTAATAACGCCGGTAAAGGCCGCCAGCACCATGATATGCCAGGGCTGAACCCAGCCGCCCAGGGTCAAAATGGCCAGAATCAGGGCCTGAATCAGGGCCAGCGACTGGGTGGCCATCAGCAAGCGCCGTCGATCGTAGCGATCGGCCATTAAACCGGCCACAGGGGCAATCAACACCCCGGGCGCCTGATTCAGGAAGGCCACCATGCCCAACAGCCAGACCGAATGCGTCAGCCGGTAAACCAGCCAACTGATGGCCACCTGCTGCATCCAGGTGCCGGCCAGCGAAACCAGCTGACCACCAATAAACAGCCTGTAGTTTCGACTGCGTAGAGCCCGGAAGGTGTCTTTAAACAGCGCTAACAATTCAATTCTCCCAGGAAAAGCAAACCAACCGACACCATGCATGAATGAACGGTATCTTTCTCAGCCTCGACTGTGGCCCAAGCCCTATTATTATAGGCACACAAACGAACAAGGCCCAAACGAAATCAATCCGTCCGAGCCTTGTAGGGTACAGGATGTCTGAACTAGAACTGCTTGATGGCCTCAATCAGTTCGCTGTTAGGCGGCAAGCCCTGTTTGGCGTACCGGATAACACCCTTGCCGTCGATAATATAGACCGTTCTCTGGATGCCCTGTCCATCCTCTTTAAGCGCGTGGTAGGCCTTGGCCATGGTGCGTTGGGCATCCACGGCGATGGGGAATTGATAGCCCTGAGCCTGGGCAAACTTCTCGTGGCTTTCCATAGAGCCCGGATTGGAGCCCAGAAACTCCGTGTTCAGCCCCTTAAAGACTTCCGTGTCATCCCGCAGGGCGCACAATTGCTGGGTGCAGCCGGGGGTTTGATCCTTGGGGTAAAACACAATAACCAGATTTTTACCGGCGTATTGGCTGAGCTGCACGGATTTTCCGCCGGTGGCCGGCAAATTGAAATCCGGTGCGGCGGTGCCCACGGGCAGGGGTTGATAGATATCGATGGTGGTTGACATTGGCTTACATCCTCCCATTACAAACAAACTCAATAAACCTAACAAAACAGAACTACGCAGCATCGTTGGGAAAGTGACTGTTTCAAACACGATAAACGCCTGTTGGTTAACGCTATGTCAAATGGTTATTCTTGAATACTGAACTCAATGCTAAAGATTGTGGAGTGATTGTTTCAGGATTCATACGGCCATCACTCTGATTGGATCGGTTGGAACAAATAATAGAAACAACTTTTTATTGTCGGGGTATCCTATCACAAAAGCCCAGCCGGGTACAGAACGCGATTATAGGGAATCCTTCCGGTGTTTCAGGCCCCCGGTTTTTCAGGGCAAAATCCGGGGTGTTTTAAAGACAGGCTCAAACACAAAAAAGCCTCGTTCATGAATGAGACGAGGCTTTTAAGGTTTAAGTGGTTGCGGGGGCAGGATTTGAACCTGCGACCTTTGGGTTATGAGCCCAACGAGCTACCGGGCTGCTCCACCCCGCGGTGGAAATAATAAAGGCAATGATGAGGTGCGCTTTAAAATTGAGTGTGGATATAGAATGCCTGAAAGAAAAACACATTGCAAGCCCCAGTTTCAAAAAACCAGTCTCAAAAAATGTAAACCCCATCGTATTGGGCAGGACAGCCTTGGGTGATACAATCAGGCAGGTCTGCAATCCCCAAAAACTCCCAGAACCACAGATCCTCAATCCACTGGAAAGGCTTTGCGCATGCTCAATCTGTTATACTTGCCCGTTGGCCTGGCACTCGGCTACTGGATCGGCTGGCTTTACTCCAATAGCAAGGCCAGCCAGGCTTCCAACGAGCTGAAAAACCAGCTCTCCAAAGCCGAAACCGAAAACCAGCTGCTGAAAGCTCAGCTGGAGGGCTTGCGCGCCACGGAAGATTTGCTGCGCATGGAGCTGAACGAGGTCAGCCTGTCCAACGTACGGCTGGAAACATTGCTGGAAGAGAATAAAAAGCTGACCGAACAGCAGCAGGAACAGTTTGAGGCCTTGAGCCAAAAAACATTGAAGCGTCTGAAAGACGAACTGGAAGAGAAAGCCAACCGGGAATACCAGCAAAAGCAAACCCAGCTGGATGAAAAACTGAGCGCCTTGCTCAAACCCTTGCGAGAGGTGATTGAGCAAAACGAAAAAAAGGTGCGGGAAATCGAGAAGCAGCACACCGAAGACACCGCCTCCCTGAAAACGCACATTGAAATGATTGTGGCCGAAACCGGCAAGCTGGTGGGGGTGAAAAACAAGCTGGCCGAAGCGCTCAGCAACAGCAAAGGCCGGGGCGACTGGGGAGAGATGGAGCTGATCCGCCTGTTAGAACACTCCGGGCTGATGCCGGGCGTTCACTACGAGGCCCAGAAAGTGCAGGATGGCCTGCGTCCCGATATCACAATCAAGTTGTCCAACCAGCGGGTTCTCTACGTAGACGCCAAAACCATCCTGATCAACCTGGAGCGCCTGCTCAACGCGGAAGACTCCGAAGCGGAAAACAGCGAACGCAAAAAGCACGCCGCCGCCCTGGAAAAGGAGATTTTATCCCTGAGCCTGAAGGCCTACGAAACCCGCTGCAAGGAAAGCATCGATTTCGTGGTGCTGTATGTACCAAGAGAATCCATGCTTCGGGCGGCGCTGGAAGAACGCCCCGCCCTGATGGAGCAGGCTTTTCAGCGCCGGGTCATTCTGGCCAGCCCCCTGATCCTGATGTCCATTCTCAAAACCGTGGCCTACGGCTGGGATCAGGCGCAACTGTCTCAAAAAGCCGATGAGATTCATCAGCTGGGCAAAGATCTGCACAAGCGAGCCGCCACCTTTGTGGAACGCTTCCTTAAAGTGGGCGATCGCCTGGAAGCCCTGGGTAAGCAGTTTGAAGAGGCTAAACTGTCCCTCGATGGCAGACTGGGACTGGTGCCTCAACTGCGCAAGTTTGAGGAGTACGGCTGCAAGTCCGAAAAAACGCTGCCCCCGCCCACGGCGGAAGAGAGCAGTCAGGCACTGCTACCGGAGAAAAACGGGAAAGCCCGGCAACAGCAGATCGTGGACGTGCCCGCTTCCCTGCTGACACTCACCGAGTAACCCGCTCCCATCAGCTCATCCCTCGATATTGCTGCCTGTGCCAGCAAACGCTATCCCGCACGGCCCCGGACGCTGGCTCGTAAGGACAGGGCACCTGGCGTCCATGGATGCAAATCCTGCAGCCCGCATTCATTCAGCCCAATGTCATTCAGGCGAATGAATTTGAGTGGCCTGTTCGCAAAATTTGCCCGGGATTCCGGTACGATTAAGTCAGCGCCTGAAAGGCGAGCGCCCTCCCATTGACCGGGTGCGGAGTGAACGGATTTCATTAAAGTCTGCCAGGAATCTGCCGAGACACTATTGGTAAGTATCATTCCTCTGTCTTGATACGGCTGAATTGACCTTGAGCGTGAAGAGTAGCAGTGTACAGACTCATTAAAAACATAACGCAATGGAGCATTCTGGTTCTTCTATGGTGCCGTTATTTTACGGCCCTTTGGGACCCGTTGGCTGGCAATCAGGATTTATCGGTGGGTATGGCCCCCTATCGGGACTGGCGCCCCCTGATTGACGGCATTTACACCGTCAGTAGCTACTTCATGTGGCCGATCAACCTCCTGTACAATGACCTGCTCATCCATGTTTTCCCCCCGTCCGACTGGTTCCCGGGTATTTATATGGCCAACCTGCTGGCCCTGTTGCAGGGTGCCCTAACCGCCGTGCCCCAGGCCCAGGCCATTCTGACCTCAGACAGCATTCAGCAGGCCATGGTGGGCTACCTGGACTTTCTGCCCTTGCTGGCCATGGGATTTTACCTGCTGCTAGGGCCGCTGTTGGATGTCTGCATCGACTTGTTCAAAACCCTGTTCTGGAACCTGTTCATTGAAATGTCCTTTACCAAGCGCAAGGAAGGCCGTTACCAGGAAGCCCTGGAAAAGCGAGCCGCCGATCTGGTGAAGCTGAACGTGGAATTCAAAAACCTGTCCAAGGAAAACAGCGCCCTGGCCCAGTCGGTTATTACCGACGAGTTGACCAAGGTCTACAACAAGCGCTTTTTCATCGAAAAAATCACCTACGAATTCAATCAGGCCAAAAGTAAAAAACAAATTCTGGCCATTGCCATGGTGGATATTGACCACTTCAAAAAACTGAACGACAACTATGGTCACCTAATGGGTGACAAGGTGCTGAAAGCCGTGGCCCAGGTGGCCAAGGGCAGCACGCCCAACGACTGCTTCTGCTGCCGCTTTGGGGGAGAGGAGTTTTCGGTCATTATGCCCAAGAAAACCCGGGAAGAGGCTACCGCCATCATCGCCAAAATCCATCAAAGCCTTCCCCTGCTGCGCTTTGAGGAAGATCCTAACTTGCGAACCAGCGCCAGCTTCGGGATTTGCGTGGTGGATTTCAAATCCCCCGAAGGCCAAGCCCTGACCTCCTATGAGGATCTGCTGAAGCTGGCCGATGACGAGCTGTACAAGGCCAAGCTGAACGGACGGAACCGGATTGAAAGCGTTTCCGTGGGCGACTAGAACCTGTCAAAACGCGGCCTTTTCACAGGATCCGGTTTTTTTCCTTGCGAACAAAACCCGAAGCGGCCACAAGGCAGGGACTCACCGGGCTGCCGCTTCGATGAACGCCTGATTCAGAATAATCTCTATTTAAGATTAATTCCTATTTAAAGCCGACTCTTCATTAATGACAAAATTGATGTAATTGATTTCAGGGAAGGCTGCCTTGCCCCCATTGAATCAGGACAGCACCGCCGCTTCGGCATTGACGAAACCGGCCCCGTAATCGGCGGGGCCATAGCCTGGCGCCTGAACCGCCGTGGCCTGCAGCTTGGCTTTCACCTGCTCAAAGGTCAGCCACGGGTTGCGTTGCAACATCATGGCAATCACCCCGCACACAAAGGGGGTGGAAAACGAAGTCCCTCTCACCACCAAGTTATGGCCTAAATGCCCCTGTGGCAAACTAATCCCCATTTCCTCTCCGGGGGCGGCAATGGTGGGATTTATCCAGTAACCATCACCCCGGGAAGAGAAGTCAGCCACTTTATAAGCAGCCCGATTGCCGGGTTGTTGACGGGTGTTGGCCGCCGCTACCGTGATCACATAAGGACTTTCCGAAAAGAAACCAATCTGCGATCCGGCTTTCCATGAAACTCCAGGTAAATCAAACTCACCTTCATTCGCAGCGGCTCCCACCAAAATCATACCGGCATTGGCGGCCCGACGGGTCGCATCAATGTATTGAGCCTTGACCGCTTGAGCCACCGGGTTCTGTGTCAATATTGCATCAACCGCATTAACCAAAGCCTGCATTTTTTCAGCTTTTGAGCCCATTAAAGCTGGCCCCAAAAGAGTTTGGCGTAACATGGGGTATTTGTAATACCCGTTTTCATCTTGTTTCAATAAAACCCGATGATAAGTATGCCCATAGATTTCGCTGTGACTGAGCCCCCAAGTCGCATTTAAAACCCGCAGGGCCGGATCTCGTTTGGCTATCAAAGAGTTCAACAAATCAATCCGTTCCTGCATCATTGTTTTGTAGTCTTCCACCAGGGCATTTGAGAAAGCCTGATAATTATCCGCAGCCAATTTCAGAGGACCATCCGTATAAGGCCGTCCAAAATCTTCTACCTGGGCCCCAGGCGCCACGCCCCAGATGGGATCGTTGATAATGGCACCCACCACCCGGGTATGAGGGTGCTGCTCCCATTGATTATCTGGACCGGATCTCCTCTGGCCATCCAGAATACCAATCTTAATGCCTGCCCCGGTCAGCCCCCTGTTGGTCAGTAATTGCCGAATCCGGGGAATTTCCGAACCCACTACAGCCCTGCGTCGCTGAGTGGCCTTCAGGGCATTTAAAAATGGGTTCGGCGAATCCGGCAATTTCATGTTTAACCAGGAATCCTGAAATAAATTTCCCCGAATGCCATTGTTCAACTGGTAATTGCCCAAGGTGTCCAACTGCCCTTGCGCTTGCGGGCCCAGAACAGTTTCCGTCACAATTTGCCCATTATCCAGTAGCTCCGCTGAAACCGACGCCGCTGTAGTCCCCAGTGGAAAGATCTCGACAGGGGCTATGGCATGCCAGGCCACCCGGGCCTCCGGGGTGTCCTTGACCGGTCTTTTAAGAACAGGGGATGTACTGGCATTAACAGCGCGAATACTGGGGCTGAAAGTGGAAACGGGATAGACCACGATGGACTGCGCCTTATAAAAACGATGCGCTCTTATTAAAACCGAAACAACCTTGTTTTTGCCCACTGCGGAACGGGAAGTGGTTGATATCGCATGACTTTGGCAGTAAGACCTCGCCCGGCTGCTTACAGAGTTCTCTTGTAGTATTCACTGGGTACTGGGCTCTGGCGCGCCGGTTACTTGTGATAGGATCAGGGGGAAATTTTAAAGTATCAAAGCCCAGCGCAGGTGTTTCCCCCATGAGCATTCAATCCGATATCGCCGACGTTTCCGCCGAAAAATCCTCTGTCTACGGGCCGGTTCACTCCTGGCGGGTGGGCTCCTCTCTGGGCATTGATATGCTGTTGGAAACCTCCACCTGCTCCTTCAACTGCATCTACTGCCAGTTGGGCGATATCCAGCTGAAAACCGCCGAACGTAAAATTTATGTGCCCACCGCGCAACTGGAACACGACTTGCGCCGCAGCCGCTGGGAAGAGGCCGATATTATCACCTTCAGCGGCAGTGGAGAGCCCACTTTGGCCCTAAATTTAGCCGAAGCCATTCATTTGGTGAAGGAATACACCCACAAACCGGTCATGGTGCTGACCAACGCCACCCTGCTGCATGATCCGGCGGTCATTCAGGATTTACAGGAAGCGGATATGGTTTCCTGCAAGCTGGACGCCGCCACGGAAGCGGGCCTGAAGCAGATGAACCGCCCGGTGCCCGGGGTCAGCCTGGACAGCATTGTTTCCGGTATTCAAAACCTGAAGGCCCATTTCAAGGGAAAAATTGCCCTACAGTGCATGTTTATGCCCACCAACCGGCGGGAAGTGGAGCAAATGGCGGCACTGATCAACGAGATTCAGCCTGATGAGGTGCAATTAAACACCCCCAAACGGGCCTACCCGCTGGAGTGGCATCTGGATTCCCGGGGAAATCACGGGGACAAACCCTACCCCACCCGTACCCTGCGCACAGTCAGCCCGCCGGAGGCCGAAGAAATCGAGACCTTGCTGCGGGATAAAACCAACGTGCCCATTCTTTCCATTTACAAGAAAGACGCCAGCTGAATCGGGGACGTGAAAATTACCCCCCTGAAACAAGGCAAAGTCTTGCGTGGCCTTGTCAAATTAAAACGGTTTCGGTGAATGCCTGCTCAGCTTGTCTTTATTTAACTTATAATAACAATAATTATTGACCGCCTGAGTTTCTGCTAACTCAGACCTGATTCAAGCCTGAGTTCAAGGAGAAAGCGGCCCGCACGGTAACAGTCGGCAAAAACGGGAAAACCCGGCATCCTCCAGAGCCCTGAGGCGGAGCTTCCGGTCTGCAATTTGAGGAAGCGACTTCCAGACGAGTGAAATCCAGCGCATGCACAACGTTGATAAGTCCTCTAACTTCAAATACAAATATTCCAAGCTCCCGCTACGACTGCGGCGCCTGACGGATGAAGCCGTCGAGATCATCCGGGAACATCCAACCGACTTTAAAAACAGAATCACCCACATCAGCAACCGCAAAGAAGGCGCGCTCTACCGGTTTCGGCAACCCGGCTGCTATTTGATCTATATCGTGCCAGAGCCGGAGGTAGAGGGAGAAGCGGTGACCATTATCATGATGGATCTCAAGGCCCTTTAATCGCGCTTTAGGAAGGTGCCATGACGGTTCTGGAAAATACCTCGTGCCGGATATCATCGGTAATGGGATTAACATAAGCCGATGCTGCCACCATGGCCGCGTTATCCGTGCAAAAGGCCAGTTGCGGCAGGTAGAGGTGAAAGTCGGGATTTTCCCGCACAAAGCGCTCAAAGCGGTGTCTTAATCCCCGGTTGGCGGAAACCCCACCGGCGATGGCAATGGTCTGGAGGCCGTGATCCCGGGCGCAGGAGATTGTTTTTTCAAACAGCGTTTCCACCACGGTATGCTGAAAGGAGGCCGCCATATCCCGCTGAAGCGCTTCAAGCCGGAGCGGCCCGTCCGTAGCCACATCCGCCCCAAGCTGGGTACGGGCCTTTTCAAACGCTCGGGTGGTGGCCGTTTTCAGCCCACTAAAGCTGAAATCGTAGGGGCCTTCCACCGTGGCTCGGGGCAGGGCAAAGGCCCCGGAGTTGCCCTGCGCGGCCAGTTGATCCACCACGGGGCCGCCGGGATAGGGCAATTCCATAAACCGGGCCACTTTATCGTAGGCCTCCCCCACCGCGTCATCCAGAGTGGTACCCACAATGCGCATGGAGGCGTAATCGTCCACAACAATGAGCTGGGTATGCCCGCCACTGACCAGCAAACACAGAAAAGGCGGCTGCAAATCGCTTTCCAGATAATTAGACGCCACGTGGGCGTAGAGATGATTCACGCCCAAAAAGGGCTTGCCGGTGATGAGGCTCAAGGTTTTGCCCGTGTTGGCCCCCACCAGCAAAGAGCCGATCAGCCCCGGCCCCAGGGTGGCCGCAAAGGCATCCACATCCGCCAGACGACACCCGGCTTGATCCAGCGCCGCCTGCAGGGCAAGGTTCACACTCTCGATGTGTTCACGGGCGGCCGCCTCTGGCACCACCCCGCCAAACTGGGCGTGAAGCGTGGCCTGGGAGGTGATAACGCTGGCCAGCACCCGGCGACCATTTTCCACGATGGCCACGGCAGTGTCGTCGCAACTGCTTTCCAGGGCTAAAATTTTTCGATAGGCAGGCATCATGTGGGTTTTCCGGCTTTCCTCAGCGCATTGGAAACAGCCATTTCCAGACCAGGATTCATCAGGAATTACACAAAGCCTGAACAAGGGTCTGGAACAGAGGCTGGATTTTAGGATACAATACACCTTACGTCAGGGATAGGCAGAACGCATGCAAATCAAGCGCATTTTTTCCAATCAGCCAAGCATCATTCGTCGGGCTATGCCTTGGATTACCTTGTTTTCCGTTTTTCCGGCCATTATCGTCGTTAATTTGCTTTTTTTAAAATACTTTCCGAGCCCCAACGCTCCCCGGAGCGACGCCCTCCAATGGACGGACGGCCTGAATCCCGCTCATATCCAGCCGCAATCCCTGTATATTTACAATACCAGAGACACCAACCAGCTGTTTGGTAACTTTTACTACACCCTGGGTACCCAATTGGCCGCCCGGGGGCAAATCAGCTCGGCTGAGACGATGCTGGCCAAGGCTGCCAAGCTCACGCCCAGCAATCCGTATGTGCATATGAATTACGGCATTGTGCTGGAGGCCCTGCAAAAAAGCGAAGAGGCCCTGAGTCAGTATCAGGAAGCGCTGAAGTACGCCCCCAAACTGGTGCAGGCTCACTACAGCATTGGCTTGTTACAGGACAAGCTGGGGCGCATTGATGCCGGGGTGGCCAGCCTTAAAAAAGCCCTGGAAATCACGCCGGACAACAATTTTATCAACTACGATCTGGGCGTACTTTACGCCAAGAAAGGGGATTACCCCAATTCAGCCATCTACTCCCAAAAGGCCTTTGAGGGGCAGGGCAGTGACTTTGCCGAGGCCTACAACAACTACGGCTACGCGCTGGCCCAAATGGGACGCTACAGCGAAGCGCTGGAAGCGGTGGAGCGCTCCCTGACGCTGAAACCAGACAGTGCGGCCACGCTGGACAGTAAAGGCTTTGCCCTGTACGGACTGGGACGCTACGAAGAAGCCCTGACCGCCTACAACGAAGCCCTCAAAATAGACCCCACCATCGGGGAAGTCTATCTGCACCTGGGCCAGACCCAGGAAAAGCTGAAAAAATACGAGCAGGCGGTAAAATCCTATGAGACATACCTGCAACTGACTCCGGACGCTTCTGACAAAAGCCAGGTGCAGGCCAAGATCGCGGAGGTCAGGAAGAAATGGATCGCCAATCCCCCCTCCTCAAGCAAGTCTCTCAAGTAGAAAACGCCCAAACAGCCCTAAAGTCAGGGCTCAGCGTGCTTGCCTGTGCTTTATTCATAGCCGGTGGTTTGCTTGTGACCCCAGCGGCCCGGGCAGATAGAAGTATTCAGGCACAAACAGCGGGCAGCAGTGTTGCGCCCCCTGCAAGCAACATTCTCGCCCCCGGAAAAACACAGGGCGGCGGCAATAACAAGCTCAATACGGGCCCAAAGGCCCAACCCAGGCCCACCATCCAGTCAATCCCCACTATCCAGCGACGTGAACCCATCAGCCCCAGATCCTAAAACGCTGAAACCCAGCCGCATTTACCTTACCGGCTTTATGGGAGCCGGTAAGTCCACCATTGGAAAAATTCTGGCCCAGCGCATGGGGTACCGCTTTTACGACACCGACCATTTGGTAGTGAAAGGCTTCCACAAGCCCATGTCCGCTATTTTTGCGGAAAACGGGGAGGCGGCCTTCCGCAAGGCGGAACTCATGGTGCTGAAGGAACTGGCCCAGCGCCATCAGGTCATTATTTCCACCGGTGGCGGCACGCTGGTGCGGGATGAAACCTTCCAGATTGCCCGCCAGAGCGGACAACTGATTTACCTGCGGGCCCCCGTGTCCGACCTGTATGAGCGGGTTATTTTCAGCCCCAAGGATCGCCCGCAAGTGGATGTCCCCGAAGAGGAAGCCACGTTCCGGGCTTACTTTGAACAACGCCGCCACTATTACGAGCAGGCCGACCTGACCGTGGACACCGTGCATCGCAAACCCGACGATGTGGTACAGGAAATTCTGCGGAAACTCAGTCTGGAGGCCCTCGATCATGCCTAGTCCCGCCGGTTTGGGCAACTCCAGCCACGCTCCCATTGCAGTGCGCTTAACCGGGGGAGAGTCCCGAGCGTATCCCATTATGGCCCAGGCAGGTCTCTTGTCCCAGCTGGGCCATGCCTGCCGACAACTGGGCGCTTTGGGCACAAAAGTCTTGATTCTGACCGATACCAACCTGCAAAACCGCTACCTGAGCCAAGTGCAAGACAGCCTGCAACAGGCCGGGTTTGAGGTGACGTCTCTGGTGCTGGACGCCGGGGAACGCAGCAAAAGTCTGGATCAAGCCCAGGGTGTTTACCAAACCCTGATCCAGCAAGGCTTCACCCGAAAAGACACCCTGTTGGGCCTGGGCGGTGGCGTGATTGGCGATCTGAGCGGTTTTTGCGCCTCCACTTACCACCGGGGCATGGCCCTGATTCATGTGCCCACCACGCTGGTGGCTCAGGTGGATTCGGCCATTGGGGGTAAAACGGCGGTCAATCTGGGGCAAATCAAAAACATGGTGGGCACCTTTTACCAGCCCAAAGCCGTTTTCACCGACACCGACACCCTGAACAGCCTCCCACCTCGGGAATTTGTAGCCGGGATGGCTGAGGTGATCAAATACGGCCTGATTGAAACTTCTTGCGATGGGCAAACCGGCTTTTTCGAGTGGCTGGAAGCCCATGCCAGTGATCTGCAAGCGGGCTTGCCAGCCATGATTCACCGGTGCGCGGCCATCAAGGCGGCCGTGGTCATGGCCGACGAGCTGGAAACCAGGGGGCTGCGCTTTTTCCTGAATCTGGGCCACACCTTTGGCCATGCTTACGAAACCCTGAGTGAATATGGCATTTTACACGGGGAGGCCGTGGCCATTGGCATGCGGCTGGCCGTTCGGTTGTCCGTGGCGCTGGGTCTGGTTGATGCCACCCTGTTACAGCGTCTGGATGCCCTGTATCAACAGGTGGGCCTGTCAGCGATCGTACAAAATGCCCCGCGCTTCCCGGCGACCGAAGTGCTGGCTGTGATGAAGCACGATAAAAAGAACCAGGACGGGGGCATCAAGCTGATTCTTCCCCATCAGACCATTGGACAGGTCATCGTACGGGATGACATTCCCGATGCCGCCATTCTATCGATTTTAAGCAATGAAACCAGCCCTTGACGTTTAAAGTCCATTCACCTCAACAGAACTCCGTCGGGGGTCGATGAGGGGCACATCGGTTTCCAAAATCTCCCGGGGAAACAACATTCGGCTGCGAAGGGCTTGCTGTTCGGCCAGACTGTGTAAACGCCATAAAATTTCCGCCAGATTTTCCGGCTTCCGGGCCGGGTCCTGAAGCAGTACCGGCTCCCTGAGCTGGAACTTATCCACGGCCACCGCTCCCGCCGGAGAGACGCATCCCATCAGCAGAGCGCCTATACAAAGCAAGCGCCACCCATTTCGCATCGGTCAATGACCCCTTCTGTTAATGCCCCACACATCCGCTTGTACCGTGGAGCTTTGGCCCGGCTTCCAGATACGTACAGTATAGCCAATTATCCCGGACTCCTGTATCGTCCGGTTGACGGGATTTTGTTCAACGAGCCCGAGCAATCACACCCCTGCGGGTTATACCGACTGTCGCCCCTGCAGGGCCCGGGTAATGGTCATGCTGTCGGCGTATTCCAGATCGGCGCCCACCGGCAAGCCAAAGGCAATCCGGGTCAGCTTGATGCCCAGCGGCTTGATCAGCCGGGACAGGTACAGGCTGGTGGTATCGCCCTCGATGGAGGGCGGCAGGGCCAGAATGACCTCTTCCACATCCGGGTTGGACAGCCGGGCCAGCAGTTCCTTGATTTTCAAATCCTCCGGGCTAATGCCCTCCAAGGGGGAAATGAGGCCTTGCAGCACATGATAAACGCCTTTGAACTCCCCGGTGCGCTCCAGGGCGTATAAATCCTTGGGTTCAGAGACCAGACAAATGGTCTGCTGCTTGCGATTGGGCTGCACGCACAATTCACAAACGCTTTGGGCGGACAGGTTGAAACACTGCTGGCAGTACCCAATCTTGTCCCGGGCTTCTAATAAAGCATCGGAGAAAGTACGCACATCCTCCGGGGGCTGCTTGAGAACATGAAAGGCCAGGCGCTGGGCGGACTTGGGGCCAATCCCCGGTAGTTTCTGAAACTCTTCAATCAGGCGGGCCAGCGGTAAGGTGTAACTCATGGGGGGGCTTTCACGGCAAATTGTTCAATACAAACCAGAGAGAATACTGTTCTTATTGTACCCAAGAAAGCCATGCCTGCGGAAAGAACGACTTTTCGCAGGCACAGCAACTGGGAAAACACTGGAAAAACCAGTAAGCGTCAGGACGATTTAGAAGCCAGGGAGTTTCAAACCGGGAATGTTCAGCCCGGCGGTGATTTTGGACATTTTCTGCTCCATGGTGTCGGTCACCTTGCTGCTAGCGTCCTTCAGGGCGGCCAACACCAAATCTTCCAGCATGTCCCGATCGCTCAGGGCATCTTCCTTGATTTTGACGGCGGTAAACTCGTACTTGCCGTTGCAGGTAATGCTCACAGCGCCACCACCGGCGGTTCCTGTAAATTCGGCCCGTTCCATTTCGGTTTGCACGTCCTTCATCTGGTCCTGCATTTTTTGGGCCTGTTTCATCATTTGCTGGATATTGAACATGGGGATGCCTTTCTCTGCACTCAAACTCAAAATCGGGAATGGACTCTGCTCTGACCTGCAAACAGGTCGGGAAAAGCGGATGAGCAAACCACTTACCCAATCAACTGCGGAAATTATACCCCAAAGGGCCCTCGGTTCCAAAAGCGCGGCCCTGCCCCTCACCGGCCGCTTAACCTGTTACAGCAATAACATGTAACAAGATCTTCAAACACTGATCCTTCGGCATCGATCCCTTGGACGATTCCAAGCGGAGGCCAAGCCCCTACAATAACAGTATCCCGCTGAGCGCAGGGCGCCCGTCCGGGTTTGTGGTGATATTCGTGGAATTGGTTAGATGACCCCTTCTCCAAGGGAGCTGTGGAATTACGATGAGCTTAAATGAACAGCGGCAAGCCACCCAACCGGGGCTTCGATACTCCAGCAAGCTGATGACCGCCCTGAACCGGTTTACCGGCGGGCTGGCCACTGAGGTGACCAACCCCTTGAAGGTCAAGTACGGCAAAGCCTACGACTACCTGATTTCAGGCGATACCCATCGCTACCGCGAAGAGATTGACACGGCCATCGCCCAGTATCGTCTGGCCCTGAAGCAACGTCAGGATTTTACGGAAGCCTACGTGGGCATTGCCAAGTGCCTGCGTCGCAAAGGGGATAGTCTGGGGGCCATTCAGTATCTGGATCAAGCCCTGTCCCAGAATGGTTTCCGCAAGGAATTGCATCAGGATATCGCCAAGTGCTACGCCGAATGCGGCTACACGGCCAAGGCCATTTACCACTACGAACGGGCTATCAAGCTGGATCGTCAATCCGTGGAAGCCCGCTTTGGCTTGGCGCTGGTGGTGGAAATGACCGAGGATTTTGACTACACCGTGCGCTTGTATGAGCAGATTATTGCCATTGAACCGGAATTTCTGCCCGCCTACAACAATTTGGGCAGCATCTTCATGCGACTGGGGCGCTATGATGAGGCTGAGGCCCTGTTTAACACACTGATTACCAAAGCCCCCGACTTTACCCGTGGGCATTTGGGGCTGGCCATTACTCTGGACAAAGCCGGAAAACGCCAACAAGCCATTGACAGCTATACTCAGGTTCTGCGGCTGCGTCCCAGTGGCAAAAACAGTGAGTTTATCGAAAAGCGCATTATCAACCTGAACGCCGAGTTGGGCCGGGTGAAATCCAGCAAAAACACCACTTTGGTACGTATTAAGTAGTGGCACGTACCAAGTGAACTGGGCATTTTGCCCACGGCTACAATCGGCAATAATCGGGATAAAAAATTGGGCAAGGCTGTGTCTCACAACAATAAGCGGCCTCTGCTTGCTGAAGCTGTTCTGGGTAGAGACAAACTGATAAACGGTTGTTTGCGGTTGTTCATGGCTTACTAGCATCAAATTGCTTTGACTTACGTTCGTAGTCATGTGCTACGTGAACGGAGTTTTTTATGTTGAATACAACCAACATCCATTTTGGAACGAGCCAAACCCAAAAGTATCAACTATCGCTTCATCAAGCTGCTGCAAAGGGCTACAGCTCCGTTGTCAGAGATAAAGCGGCCATGGAACCAGCTTCCATCAATTCAGCCGATGCGCATGGATTGACCCCACTGCATTGGGCGGCGAGTAAAGGACACGCAAAAACCTTGCAGGCGCTTCTGAATCCAGAGGGCAGATTATTGCGTATTACGCCCGATCTCAACGCCAAAGATCGCCAGGGAAAAACGCCGCTGCATTATGCGGCACGCTACGGACAGCCCAAGGCCATTGCTGTGCTAATTCAAGCGGGCGCTGATACAAAAATAAAAGATTATACGGGTAAAACCCCATTGGACACCGCGCGAAAGTTCGGTCAAACAGCCGCTGTTGAAGCCTTTGAGAACCCTGAAGCAATTAAAAAAAAGAGTTCGCTCAATCGTTTCTTCGGGTGCTTTGGATAAACTGCCGACCCTGGACTAAATCCTAATCATTGAAAACCGGGAGGCCAATGGGCGCTCCCGGTTTTGAGTTTAAGCGGTTCCAGGATTGAGAATTTTAGGACCGCTACTTTTCCTGAATCCAGACTTCTTCCAGATTGTGAAAGGCTTCCAGCGGGGTGGGGTCCACGTTCTGGATGCGGGTGCGTACCGCCAACACGTTCAACGGCGAGTACAGGTAAATAAAGGGAGCCTGATCGTAAACCACCTGCTGCAATTGGTCATAAATTTTGTGGCGGGCCTGCACGTCAAAGGTTTGGGAACCCTGCTCGATTAAGTCATCCAACTGCTTTTCCCACGGCAGGCGATCGCTGATATCGGTGGGCTTTCCCGCCTCAATCTTGCGCTGGTTGAACATGTGGATAGAGCCGTCACTCCGCCACACGTTGGCCCCACTGTGCGGCTCCAGCTGGCTGCCGGTCAGGCCCATGATCATGGCCTCCCAGCTGCCGTCCTTCAGGTTGCCAATGAGGACGTTAAAATCGATGGGCTTGAAGTTCACCTTCATGCCCAACTGGGCCAAATCCTGCTTGATATTGACCCCGATGGCCTCCCGCTCGGTGTTACCGCTATTGGTGTACAGATTAAACTCCACCACATGGCCCTGCTTGTCGTGCAAAATACCTTGTTTATCCCAGGTAAAGCCGCTTTTTTTGAGCAATTCCCGGGCGTAGGTGGGATCAGCTTCAAAGCCCTTGGCCAGTTTCTGGTTCAGGTAGATGGAGGCCAGCGCCTCGGAGGTGAACAAGGGCGCACCCACCCCTTTCAGGATGTTATCCACAATATCCTGCCGCTTGATGGTGTGGTTGATGGCCTGACGAAAATTCACATCCCGGAACCAGGCCGACTTGATGGGATCCACAAACGGCTTGCCCTGATCGTTCTTGCGGTTGTTCAGGTTGAGGGTCATAAACACCGTGCCGGAAGCGGGCCCCAGATTGTACAGGCTAAAATCGGGCTTTTTCAATTGCCGCAAATGGGAGAGCAAGTTGCCCGGCACGTTGTACACATCCACCTTGCCCTGCTCAAACTGCAAGCCCTGATTGTTCATGTCGCCCACAAAGCTCATGCTGTAGCGATCCATATAGGGCAGGCGACGGTTCTGGGCATCCACCATAAAAAAGTTGGGATTGCGCTTAAACACAGCCTTCTGCCGAGGCACGTAACTTTCCAGCAGCCACATGCCGCCGGATACAAATTTCTCAGGGGTCTTGGCCGCATCAGACACCCCCATAAAGGCAGAAAAGGCGGCATCCCCTTTGGCCACGACGGGCTTGAAAATATGGGCCGGGGCAATGCCTTCCCCCAGATTTCGCAGGAACGGGGCAAAAGGCTTGGCCGTCTTGAATTGAACGGTTAAATCGTCTAAAGCCTTAACTTCCGGGAACTTGCCGTCCACCAGCACCACATCCCGATGGCTGGCGTTACCCAAGCCGGCTTTGACAATCTCGTTCCAGGTGAACACCACGTCTTTAGCGGTCAAAGGCTGACCATCCGACCATTTCAGGCCCTTGCGCAAGGTGACCGTATAAGTCATCTTGTCATCGCCAATTTTCACGGATTTGGCCAGATAGGGAATGGGCTCCCCGGTGTAAGCGTCAGTGGTTACCAAACCAGCGTACAACATGCCGCCCAGAGTACTGGAAGTGGCATCCGTCGAGGCCCAGGGGTTGAATGTCTTGGGCCCGTCGCTGATCTGGTTATCATAAAACGTACCGCCAAACTGACCCACATGGCCCCGGGCCTGCATCAATTCGGCCCCATTTACCAGCACGGTTTGAAACGGCCCGCGTGGGGTCGGTTTTACACTGAGAATCGGCTTGCCCTCTCCAGCGATGCTTTTGCCATACCCAGCCGTGGAACCTCCCGGAGGCGGCGGGGCGCATCCCGCCATGGTTCCTAACACCATCACGATAGACAAAGCCGACAGGGTGCGTTTCATATCAATATACCGCCTCACAAGGACTAAAACGAAGATTCAAAGCCGACCCATTATAGCCTGAAAAGCCAGTGCTGACCAATCAGGCCGCTTTAAACACCGGGCATTGCACTTTTGGGCAGATGGCCTAGAATAAAGAATATAAAAACAAAAACATTGACCATCCGGTGGATGAGCGACCTTGAAGGATTTTCTACAATAAAAGTACGATCCAATTTACGTAACAAAGAGAGTGTGTGAAAGATGACCTTCCGAGAGCTGGCCTTCCAGGAGGATCTCAAGCTGTCCTCCGCCCTGCTGAACCAGGATCAGGACAAAAACGTATTCCAGGCGTTATTGGAAAATCAAAGCCCGGTGATGAAAGTGTGGTTTTTCATCATGCTCATTAATCTGGGGTTATTTTTAGTGGTCGTCCAGTAAACGGGTATTTTAGAGTTCAGCACCCGTTTTAAGCACAACGGGGTGCGCCCAGTGGAAACTTCAATTCAGGTGCAGCGCTATTGGTCATTCCCGCAACAGCAGGAGTCCATTGGACGCCGGTGGACGCTGGCGCTGGACTCTGTTCCCTCGCCAGTGGGGGTTACAGGGGGCAAAGCCCCCTTAAAAGCAATAGGAAGTGATGGAAAGATTCCGTTTGATTTAACTGCCTGACTTGCTAGGACTCAGCCACATAGAGCTTTATCACCACAGGCGCTTGCTGCTTAGTGAGAGTTAGCTGCAGATCCCACGGGCCTGCTTGCGGCAGTTGGGCTTCAATGTGATACACACCGCTTTGACCGGTCGTTTCAACGCTGGCCGGGATAGGCTGACTGTCACTGGCCAGCTTGGAACGACGGATGAACACAGCGCTGAGTTGCCCCTCCCAAGGGCTGCCAGAGGCCCGGCTTAGGATGTTGAGGGTCAAACGGCTGGTTTGTCCCGCTTTCAGGGGGGATGGCTGGCTTCGCCAGCGCAGCAGATAATCGGGGGTCTGAACTTCCTGAGTTTCTGTGGAATTTTTACTGGCGCTTTGGTTAAAACTGGGAATATCGCCACTGTTGATATTGGAGGCGGCGTTGGGAAACAGGACAAACACCAGCGCCGGAATGGTGCTGATCAGCAAAAAGATGATAAAAAACGGCATGTACTTTTTCATAGGCTCAGTCTAGATCAATCTCTGGCCAAGTTTAAGTGGGTTTCATCAAGTTGAGGACTTAAGGTGTAACAGCAGGCGAATGCGCATAGCGACCTGACTAATTTTCCTGAGCCTGCCAGGCGATTAAAATCGATAATCTGTTCGAACTTGTAAAAAACAAAGTTCATCGATATACTGATCGGTATACAGATTTCAAAAGGGTAATGGCTGTTATTAATAGATGGGAGTTGATGCACGATGGCGAACGCAATTTCTGAGAAAGAAACACACACCTGGCCGGAACTGGCCATTGGGTTGTACGACAAGCTGACTGGGCGTGGGGCCGAAATAACCTACCAGTTTGAAAATCTGGAAGTGTTTGTGCCCGCCAGCACCGCGCCGGATGCGTTGCAAGCCAAATGGAAAGTGAACGGCGTGGTGAAGATTACCACCCGCGACCAAAAGTAGGGCGGGCCCATGTTTGAGAATCTGCTGATTCAGGCTGATCTGGATATTGAGTTGGACAACGCCCAGCGGGTGCGCCTGCAATCCAGTCCTTCGCCGGACTTGAATGCGCCCGGTCTGAACATTCTGGAATTGAAAATTCCCAATGTGGTGGCCGGGGTCGCCTTGCTAAGGCAGGCCATGGCCCTGAGCGGACTGGCTACCGGCGGGCTGGATCAGCGGTTTTCTCAAATAAATACGGGGTTGGCCCAATGCAACACCCGGTTGGATGTATATTTCCTGAACCAGAAACTGGTGTCACTGGGGCAAGGGGGCAGCTCGCAAGTGCTTGAAAAGTTGCTGGCCGCTTTCCCGCAGGATCGTTAAGGCCGTCTGCAATCACGCAGTAACAAACGGGTACGGAAGGCAGCCTGACCTTAAAAATAAAAAAGACAGGCCGGGCATAATAAGAACCGTACTCACTTTAAGCACGCACGCATACGGTTCGCCTCGGCCTGTGCTTTATATGCTGATTGAATAAAAACAATAAATAACCCCAAATTGCCTGAACAACTTACCTGAATCATTTCAAAGGCCAGTCGTGCATCCAAAACAGACCCTCTTTAGTGTTCCCGTGGGCATTTTTGATGAGGGTTACTGTTTTTGCTTCAGGAAATGGGGCGGCACGGCAATCCAGCCCTCCTGAGCGTCTGGGGCAAGGGCTTCTGTGGCGTGGGGGATACCAAAATTTGCGTCTCGCTGAGTATAAGCCCAAGCGGCCTGTAGGGCGCAAAACACGGCATCCAGCGAATCTCCTGTAAAATCCTGCCACAGGGTGTCCGCATGCCCGTTCAGATCGAACGTTATGCCAAAATCTGCTTCCAGCCATTGGGCGCCCAGTTTCTGGATCATCTCTTTGCGGGTAAAGTCCTTGGCCGCTTTTTGGGCGGCGCTGGCAGGTGGGCTCTCATACTTATAGCCCTGCTTGGGGCAGAGCTGGCGGGCGATGAGGGCTGGGTAGCCTTCCACCACAATGCGGTGCGGATCGGCTTTGGCCCGTGAAGCGCCCTTCTTGCCCTGAGCCTGCTTGCTTTGAATGAGATGGCCCTGAAACGGCAGCACGGTTACCCCGGCCTCCAGCAACCGAAAAGCCCCCTGATAAAACATTTTACCCACCGGGGTGTAGTATATGGTCATGGGGCTACAGGCCCCGGCCAGCCGATCGATGGGCCGAAAGTGATGCTTTTTCCCGGCGGGCTGGTGGCGGCAGTAGTCGTTGATGGTCTGGCAAAACGCTTTGAGACTGAGTTTCTGGATGTGCCGCACCGACTTCGCCCAATCCGTGGGCCACTGCATGGCCGCCAGCCAACTGTGGGGCATGGACAAGGGGAAGTCCATGGCCGCCACCCAGGGGCCATCGGTGCTTAAAAACTGCTCAAATTGCTCGAAATCGGTCAATTTCAGGCATTGCCGCAGGGTCAGGGTTTGATGGTGAAAGGCACAGTCGGCCACCACAATGGGTTTTTTGGGGCTGGGGGCGCTGGTGAAGTCCACCCCGTAAATGGTCATGGGTTCGCTGGGTTTGCTCATGCTGACATTGAAGCACTTCCAGCTTGGTGCGCATAGTCCTGACTGGGGCGAGTTGACCTTATTGGGCCAGCGCTTTGTGTATAATAATGCGGCGGTCAGGTTGGAGAATGCCCCCTCATCTGTCCCTTGCCGCTTTCCGTTGCTTGTGTGTGTGAGAGCTTGAATTCATGAATGACGCCCTGATCAGTCGCCAAATTGCCCGGGAATTACAAGTGCAGGAGCGTCAGGTCAGCGCGGTGCTGAAGCTGCTGGAAGAAGGGGCCACCATTCCCTTTATCGCCCGTTACCGCAAGGAGGCCACCGGCGGGCTGGATGACGCGCAACTGCGCACCCTGGATGAGCGTTTGCAGTACTTACGGGATTTATCCAAGCGCCGGGAAGCCATTTTAGAGAGCGTGGCGGAGCAGGGCAAGCTGACCGATGAATTAAAGCAGGCTTTTGAAGCGGCCCAAACCAAGGCCCAGCTGGAAGATTTGTACCTACCCTTCAAACCCAAGCGTCGCACCAAGGCCCAAATGGCCCGAGAGGCGGGCTTGGCCCCCCTGGCCGAGCGGTTGTTTCAAAACCCCAACCAAGAGCCAGAAGCGGCCGCAAAATCTTTCGTGAACCCGGAAGCGGGCATCCCCGATGTGAAAGCCGCTCTGGAAGGGGCTTCTCATATTCTGGTGGAGCAGTTTTCAGAGTCTCCGCCTCTAATCGGGGCCTTGCGGGAATTGTTGTGGAACAGCGGGGTGGTGATTTCCACGGTGGTCAAAGCCAAACAGGCCGAAGCAGCCAAGTTCAGCGATTATTTCGATTACGTGGAACCCATTCGGGCCATTCCCTCCCATCGGGCCTTGGCCCTGTTTCGGGGCAAGCAGGAAGGCTTCTTGCGGGTCGCTTTAAAACCAGCCGCTCAAAAAGCGGATGTAGAACGAGCCACCGAGCAAATCGTGGGCCGCATTGCCCGGCATTTTAACTGGCGGCCGCAAAACCGCCTGGCCGACGACTGGCTGGCAGACTGTTTTCAAGCGGCCTGGAGTGATAAGTTGCTCCCCCATCTGGAAAGCGATTTAATGGCCCAACTGCGGGAGCAGGCGGAAGCGGAAGCCATTCAGGTATTTACCCGAAATCTGCGGGATCTGTTGCTGGCTGCGCCGGCGGGGCATCAGGTGGCCTTGGGGCTGGACCCGGGCTTGCGGACCGGGGTGAAAGTGGCCGTGGTGGACGCTACCGGCAAAGTGCTGGCCACGTCGGTGATTTATCCGCATCCGCCTCAAAATCAGGAGCAGGCCAGCATAGACGCGCTGGTGGCCTTAATCCGCCAGCATGCGGTGACCTTGGTCAGCATCGGCAACGGTACCGGCTCTCGGGAAACCGATCGGCTGGTGAGTACCCTGATGAAGCGGCACCCGGAGCTGAAACTGACCAAGGCCCTGGTCTCGGAAGCGGGGGCCTCGGTCTATTCCGCCTCGGCCTTGGCCTCTCAGGAACTGCCTGACATGGATGTTTCCCTGCGGGGGGCGGTGTCCATCGCCCGCCGTTTGCAAGATCCCTTGGCCGAGTTGGTCAAAATCGAGCCCAAGGCCATTGGGGTGGGCCAGTATCAGCACGATGTCAACCAAACTCGCCTGGAGCGGGGGCTGGATGCCGTGGTGCAGGATTGCGTGAACGCCGTGGGCGTGGATGTGAATACAGCCTCACCCGCCTTGCTGCGCTATGTGGCGGGCTTGTCTCCCAGTTTGGCCCAGTCCATTGTGGACTATCGCAATCAGAAAGGCGCTTTTGCCAACCGGGCGGCCCTTAAAAAAGTACCCCGACTGGGGCCCAAGGCCTTTGAGCAGGCCGCTGGCTTTTTGCGCGTCACCAATGGGGACAATCCGCTGGACGCCTCGGCGGTACACCCGGAGGCCTATCCGGTGGTGCAGAAAATCCTGAAGCAATCCGGGCGGGAGTTGCGGGCTGTGATTGGGGATAAGGCCTTTTTATCCAGCCTGAAGCCCACTGAGTTTACCGATGATCAATTTGGGTTGCCCACGGTGCGGGACATTCTGGCGGAACTGGAAAAGCCGGGCCGAGACCCCCGGCCAGCCTTTCAAACGGCCATTTTTGCCGAGGGTGTGGAAACCCTGAACGATTTAAAGCCGGGCATGCAGCTGGAAGGCGTGGTGACCAACGTGACCAACTTTGGGGCGTTTGTGGACATCGGGGTGCATCAGGATGGGCTGGTGCATATCTCCATGCTGGCCGATCGCTTTGTGAAAGACCCGCACAGCGTGGTGAAAGCGGGCGATGTGGTTAAGGTCAGCGTGGTGGAAGTGGACATTCCCAGAAAGCGCATTGCCCTGTCCATGCGGCAATCGTCATAAGCGCAGGTCTAGCGGCAAAGGTTGACAGCTTTGTGCTGACTAATCCTGATCGTGATTGAGCAGCAAGCCCAGCATGGCCCCGTGAATGGCGGCTAGCGTCCCCAGAATGGGGATGAGAAACACTTTTTCGCTTTGCCCGTTAATGGCCGAAATGGTGACCGGAATGGCCGTCAGCGCAGCGGTCAACATGGCCGAGAAACAAGAGGTTTTGGCCACAGAGACCCGTTTTTTTTCTTTCAGGTGCAGGAAGCGAGAAGAGGCCATGGTGGTCTGGAAGTCAATAAAATCCGATAAAGCGGAAGAGACGGTCGGGGTGTAGGGCTGGGGCATGGATTTTGCCGTGGAAACTGGCAGGCCCCGACTGGCGACGGGTAAAGGAGCGACTGAGAAAGGGGCTCCGGGTGACGACGACCGATAAGTCCCCGCAGGCAGTGGCGCTACCGGGGATGGCAAGGTATTGGGCAAGGGAAGCATCGGCAGGGGGCCCATCGGGAAACCTCGTGACCAGCACAAAAAAATCGGAAGTACTCATACTAACGCCGGGCAATATCTTTTTTTGCCCCTGCCTGATTAATGGCTTGACTAACCGATTGGCAGGCAGCGTGGTGGAAAGCCTGCCTCAGGCGGGGGCTTGTGTCCTTTCCGGCAAGCGATCCCGGAAGGTGAGTTCCGAAACGCCCGATTTGTCCAGATCGCCCAGCCCCAGCGCCATCATGCGCTCGTACTGCTGTTTGGTGGCCGCCGCCAAGGGGAGATTCAAGCCGTAAGCCTGTCCCAGAGCCAGGGCAATGCCGCTGTCCTTGGCCGCATGGGCCGCGGAAAAATACGTGTCATGCTCCCGGTTTTGCATGTCTTCCCCGTCGGTTTCCAGCACCCGGGAATTGGCCCCGGTTTGGGAAAAGACCTGACGCACCAGATTGAGATCCAGCCCCAGCGCATGGGCCAGACCCAAGCCTTCCGCCAGCCCTGCCGTGTTGATGTTCATGACCATATTGACCAGGGCTTTGAGTTGGGCCGCCGTGCCGGGCGGGCCGGTGTAAATGCTGGAGGCGCTCAGGGCCTTCAGGATGGGTTGAGCCTCCTGATAGACGCTTTCATCGCCCGCGCACATCAGGTACAGGGTACCTGTGCGGGCCTGACTGATGCTGGAGGCCATGGGACATTCCAGGGTATTGGCGCCCACTTTCAGGGCTTGAGCATGCAGGGCAATATGCACTTCCGGGCTGATGGTGGCGCAGTTGATAAACAGTTTGCCCGCAGCGTTCATGAACAGATGATCATCCGGGTTGTGGAAAATAAAGCGCATGGCGGCGTCATCGGTGACCACGGTGATGATGACATCCGACCGATGGGTCACTTCCGAGAGACTTTGGCAGGCCGTGGCGGAAAGCTCCCGGGCCATTTCTTGGGCCAAAGCGGTGTGCGCATCGTACACGGCGACGATGGAAAAGCCTTGCTCTCTCAGACGTCGGGCCATGTTGGAGCCCATTCGGCCCACCCCCACGATGCCAATCTTTTGAAACGTCATCAGCGTGATCTCCCCTGCTGCAATACGGTTAATGCTAAACGCCCGGCTTATTTGGTTTCCGGGAAAAACGGGTTGTGGGCTTTTTCCTCACCCACCGTGGTCATGGGGCCATGGCCGGGACAAATAAGGGTTCGCTCCGGCAAGGTCAGTATTTTGGTCAGATTGTTGCGGCGGGCCTCCTGATAGGCGTAAGGGGCCCCGCCCATGGAACTGGCAAACAGGGCATCGCCCACCACCACCACCGGCTGGCTCAGGCCTTCCACCCAGTAACTCAGGCCGCCGGGGGTGTGCCCGGAGGTGCCCAGTACCCGGATGCTGAGGCTGCCCACCATCAACCCATCGCCTTCAATCAGGGGCTTGAGGCCCAGGGGGTTGTCCACCGCAGAGCCGTAACAGACGGCGGCGGGATGCTCTCCAGACAGCCGGGCCAGATCGGCCAGATGATCCATGTGGGTGTGGGTGATAAAGATTTTTTTCAGGGAGAGTCCGTTACTTTCTATAAAATCCAGCATTTGCTGGCAGTTGGCCCCCGTATCGAAGGAGGCCGCCTCGTTGCTTTGCGCGTCCCACAGCAGGTAGGCGTTGACGGTCATATCTCCGTACCAGGTGGTGAATTGCCGCAAGCCTGTCATCTGCGGCAAGGGTTCGGGTTGCCATTGGTTCTGGGCCATGGTCAGCAGGGACGGCCCGTGCAAATTCAGGGTGAAGGCCAGTTTCAGCAGCGTCGATTCGTCTACTTGTCCTTGAAAAGCGGCTTCCACCTGTTCGGTGGGTAGGCCGGTGCGTTCGGCCAACGTCTCCGTAGAGAGCTTGAGGCCTTTGCGGGCTTTGCCCAACACATCCGTAAATCCGTCTTCCAGGGGTAAAACGGCGGGAATGGTTTCGGTCATGCTCATGGGCGACTGGCTCCTCTGACACTGCGCCGCCATTGTACTATTCTTGCCCTGAGGGCTCAATGGTGTGAGTCCCTGAATTACCAGCTAAACCAGGGCGGATCAAAACTGCCCGGCCCATAAGGCCCACCCAGTGAGGTATAGCTGTTGGGGCGGGCGAAAGCCCGGGAGGTGATAAAGCCATCGTAATACAGCACCATCTGAACCGCCCTCACGGGGTTGGTGGTGCCGGAATAGCCGGGTTCCGGGTCTACAAAAAAATTAAGCATGTTGGTGGTAGCGGTGCCTCCAAATTGTGAGGGCGCATTGAATAGTATCGTTGTCCCATTCGCCAGCTTTGCGCAGGGGTATGTCGTGTTACAAGCCTGGGAGGTTGACCCCTGTACATGGTCGATGAGCGTTCCACTGGTATCCCAGGCCAGATAATTCAGGTATGGGGAAAGATCTGACACATCGGAATTACTGTTGATGCTCCCATCCAGTTTGGCTTGCTGGTAGGCTGCTGCCAGCGTTGCTGCGGCCTCTTTGACTTTAGCCACATTGGCGCTGTTTTGGGTACTGCTCAACACTTTGGGAATGGTAAAGGTGGCAATCAGCCCCAAAATGGCCAGCGAAATAAGCAACTCAGCCAGTGTAAAGCCGAATGAAGGCGGTTTGTCGCGCTTCAGGGTGCTGTGCATCAGGGATGTCCTTTTAGACAGAAGAGGGTGTTTCCCCTACAGACGATTCGTGGACGAACGCTCGCTTCCATTCGCTTATCGGCAGATGGAGGCAGGTCTTGAGAAATTACAAAAGGTCGCTTTTACATTTCTTAATACTACTCATCAACCTTATCACTCGTTTGTACCCAGCTGACATTCTGCCCGTCATAGCGGGGTTCCGAGTATTTGAGGATCAGCCAAAGCGCTACAAACAGACCGGCTGCGGACCGCCTTGACCCAGTGTCCTGCCCAAAACGGGCCGAGGAATCTGCTTCCCCAGCCCGTTCACTGCTTTTGACAAAAGTTTTCCCTAGTTACTGGCCGTGCTTTGTTGTGGCCCGTAAGGTTTTCCATCAACCTGATTGTTAAAGTAGCTGACATTACTGGAGGCTGAACTGTAGCCAATGTATTTTTTATTGGCGATGTTGCTGAGCTTGTTGCCGGTAATGGTCAGCCCCTTGATGGCCCCGTTGACCTGGGCGATGGCTGGCAGGCCACTGGTATCGCTGACCTTATCCAGGCTGTTGTTGGTAAAAGTAACGTTACTGGGGGTGAGCAGGGTGCCATCGGCGTAAGGCTCGGTGCTAAAACGAATGCCCCGACCCACCGTGTTAATCAGGTTATCGGCGATGATGAAATTATTGCCCCAGTTAAAGGACTGGCTGGCCCGGGGGTTGTTGTAGATGTTGATGGCAAATTCCTTCAGGTTTTGCAGGCTGTTACCCCGAATTTCCATATCATCGTAATTGTTGATTTCAAAAGCGTAGTGATCGCCGCCGTTGACCTTGTTGTTCAGGATCTTCACGTTTTTGGCCCCGGCGGTGCGAGAGGCGAATTTAATGGAGCCCCGCAGGTTGTAGAACACGTTGTTTTGCAAAACGTAATTGCTGCTGCCGCCATGAATTTCATCGTTGGGGGTGGTGGAAATCTGGTAGATGTTGTTGAACAGGTTATTGGTCACCACGGTGTTGAAGCTGTTCACCCCGGGCACGGGATCCCGTTCAGTGGTGGTGACCCGCAGGGCGGCGTTGCCAAAGTTATAAAAGCCATTATTCTGAACCGTTACCCCGTTGCAGGAGCCAAAATAAACCCCCTGATCCGGCCAGACCGGATCCAGACTGGCGGTAAAGGGGGTTTGTCCGTAAAACTGCATTCCACTGACCGAAAGGTTTTTGCCAAACTGAAAGTTCAGTAAATACTCTCCGGCGGTGGCGCTGTTGAAGGTTTTGTCCTTAATCAGCTTGGCCGGTTTGTTCATATCGCTCTGCAGGGCGGTATTTTCCAGGTTGCGAATGGGAATTTGACTGACCACATAGTAGTTACCGGGGGCGAATTTGACCGTCCACTGGCTGGTTTTATCACTGCGATTGATCAGGTAATTGAAGACGCCTTTGAGATCGTTGGTGGTTTCGGCAGGACTGGCCCCGGGGGTTACGTTAAGGGTTCGGTTGGGGGCATCCACCTGGTAGGCATGGGCGGGCGTCGCGGACAAGGCCATGACCGACACGGCGCAAGCCGTCAGAACGGGCAAGGAATTGGGGTGAAAAAGAGGGTTCCGAAGCATTGTTGAATTCTCTCCCTATCGTGCTGAGTGTATGGTTGAGGGCGGTTGTAAAGTCTATTGCCCGGACGGGCGCCAGATTTCAGATTGCGATGTTCAAAATAGTGGTGTTCAAACAGACGCTGGCGAGTCTTGGGCAGGCCTTGCCGGAGTGACCTTCCGGGCAAGGACAGAGCAAGCCCCCCGGCTTTGCGGAAGGAGGCTGCGCTGAAACCGTCCACGCTTTTAATCCAGAACAGCACAGATTCAAAACCGGTTTAAAAATGGATCGTGTTGAGGGCTTGTGATTTATGAGGCTTTCATCCTATCACCGCTTTTAACAGGGGGCAAACTCAACCATAGCAAGGGTTGGCGCTCAATGCGGGATTCCACTTCCGCCAAGCGGTCTGGAATCTCGTATAATGAAATGGGCGTCGGCAAGTCGTTCAGGAGAGCGCAGGAAGAATTTCAATGAGTCAACAGGCGAGTCAATCGATTAAGGGCGTCGGCATCCAGTGGGACTGGTTCCCCACAGGGACGGCATTACAAGGCATCGGGTTGGCCATCATGGCCGGTGGTATGCTGGCGCTGGGTGCTTTTACCGCTCCCACCGTGTTTCACACCCTGCCCCGTGAGGAAGCCGCTCCCCTGATGGCCCAGATTTTTACCCGCTTTGATACGGTATTGCAAATGGCCCTGGGCCTGGCTCTACTGGGAGAAGCCCTGCGTCGGGCTGCCCGGCCATCGCTGTGGATTCAGGGCCTTGGGGGCAGGTTGCGCTTGGTAATTCTGGCCTTGTTGACGGTTACTTTGCTGTACGCCACAGTGGTGGTCAATCCGCAAATTACGGAGCTGAACCGGGCCGGGGTCCAGCGAAATTTGACCACAGCCCAAGGCCAGCGGTTTGAGCGGGTTCATCGGCTTTCGGAAAATTTGTACAAGCTAGACCTGTTGCTGGTGTTACTGCTCTTGATCCTGACCCCCTTTGTGGACGCCCGCCCTCAGGAAAAATCAGACTCGAAAAAATCAGACACAAACAATTCAGACCCATCCTTACAGCCCACGGATGCCGGGTAAGATATGTTTTATCGCGTCATCAGTTTTTTGTTGTTTTTGGGGATTGTGGCTACGGTGGCCTTCAACTTTAAGGCCCTGTTGAGCTACGGTCGGGCCAACGAAATTGAGCGGGCGGCCCAAAAGGCTTTGGCGGCCCACAACTGGGAACAAGGCATCGAACTGTACGAGGCTGGTCACAAGCAATACCCGGATAACGTGGAAATTAGCATGCGACTGGCATGGTGGTACCTGAAAAACAATCAGCCCGCTCCGGCGGAAGCACTGTATCGAGGGATTTTGCGGCAGGACCCCGAACATCTGGAGGCCCGGATTGGGTTGGCCAATTTACTCAAGCAGCAGCCCAGTCGGGTTAATGAGAGTATTACCGAATTGCGTCAATCTTTGAAGCGCTATCCCCATAACCCCCGTCTGCTGGCCACTCTGGGGGGCGTTTACAAAACGGCGGCGGAAAATCCTCAGGAAACTCGGGAGTCGGTGCGAAAGTGGCTTCATACCCAAGCCCGTTATTATTTTCAGGAGTCACTAAAGTTGGATGCTGGGCAATTCCAGACTCAGTTTAATTTAGGTGTGGCCTATCAAAATCTGGGGGATGGCACCGCTGCGGCCAAAACATACTGTAAGGCCCTTCAGTTGCGCCCCGATAGCTACCAGAGCCGTTACAACCTGGGGCTGGTTCTCAGTGAGTTGAACTTTCAGGATGAGGCTTATCGTCAACTGGCCCGGGCGGTGCAAATTCTCAGTGAGCGCAACGAAATGGCCGCCGCCCAGAAGCTGGCCTTGCAGGTTCAGGCGGTGAAAAATACGGTCTTTAACAGTAATCGCCGCACCTTGAGCGACCCGGGGGTGCCCCCTTTCCTGGAAAAAGACTGCCTGTTGCAGTCCGTCTCCCCGCCGGAATAGCGGCCCAGGAGCCTGCCGCTGTCCACCGCCGGGAGCGCTGTTAGCCAAGGCCAACGCTTTGGGTTAAGGGGACGGGTTGGGGTAGCGGGTGTGAATGGCCTCGATCTCGGCCAGCAACGCAGGCGATAAGGTCAGTTCAGCGCTGTCGATGTTCTCCTGCAACTGGGCCAGACTGGTGGCTCCGATGATGTTGCTGGTCACAAAGGGCTGCTGATTGACGAAGGCCAGACACATCCGGGCCGGACTCAGGCCGTGTTTCTCAGCCAGCTCAATGTAGGCATCGGCGGCGGACAGGGCTTGCGGGTTGGAATAACGATCAAAGTAATCGCCAAACAGGGCCATGCGGGAACCAGCCGGTGTTTGCCCGTTTCGATACTTCCCGCTAAGCAGGCCAAAGGCCATGGGAGAATAGGCCAACAGACCCACCTGCTCCCGAATGGCCATTTCCGCCAGACCGATTTCAAAGGTGCGGTTCAACAAGCTGTAAGGGTTCTGGATGCTGACCACCCGGGGCAGATTCAACTGCTCGGCCACTTTTAAAAACTGGGCCACGCCCCAGGGGGTTTCGTTGGACAAACCGATTGCCCGCACTTTGCCCGCCTGCACAAATTCCTGCAGCACAGACAAGGTTTCCGCCACCGGGGTGAAGGTTTCGTCCGGTTGATGTTTATAGCCCAATTGCCCGAAAAAGTTGGTGCTGCGCTCCGGCCAGTGGAGTTGATACAGATCCAGGTAATCCGTCTGCAGACGCTTCAGGCTATCATGCAGGGCTTTTTCCATATTCTTTCGATCAAAGCGCAGGTTGCCATCCCGAATATAGGTCAGCCGCTGGGTGGGGCCGGCCACTTTGGAGGCCAACACGATTTTATCCCGGCAGCGGCGGGAGGCCAGCCAGGTGCCAATACAGGTTTCGGTAATGCCGTAGGTTTCCCCCCGAATGGGCACCGGGTACACTTCCGCCGTATCCCAGAAGTTCACCCCCCGCTCCAGGGCGAAATCCATTTGGGCGTGGGCTTCCGCTTCCGTGTTCTGCTGACCCCAGGTCATGGTGCCCAGGGCAATCACGCTGACCTTCACATCGGTGTTTCCCAATACGCGCATTTCCATGGCACAGTCCCTCGCCAGTCAACAGAATTGGGCCTATTTTATCAGGCTTGCCAGCCATTCCCTATGAGAAAAAGAAAAAGCCATGCCCGCAAACAAGAGGCATGGCAGTTCAAAACCTTGAACTAAATTGTTAAAGTCATAGTGTATATTACGCAATCCATTCAAATAATTGATAAAAATTGAAAAAACTGTAAATAATCGTTACATTTTTCAGACTGCTTTAATAAATCGCATTCCGGCAGTCTCAGGGGAATGTACAGAAAAACAGTCCCATCCCCCGTTTCAGCCCTCGGCTCTTTTTCTTGCGTTTTGGAAATCAGTATTTAAAAACCAGCACCCGCCCCTGTATGGGTGGAGCCACCTTCCACCCTCAACAGCGCTCTGAATAATTTGTCTGAATGGCTGCGCTGAAGTGAATGAATCCTCCCCCCAAGCCCAGGAATTTCCGCTACAATCAAAATCAGCCTGAAAAATTCAGCCCGAATCATTGAGTTACTGTAACCACAACCGGAACAAAGAGAGTCCAGATGAACGTCCCGACGCATGGGTGCAGCCAGCGCTGCCCAAAGCCGATTCATCTATTGGGACTGCTGGCTTTGGCAGTCATCCTTTGCGGAGAGGCTCAGGCGACCCCCCCACCGGTGCCTGCCCAGCTTCCCGATGCCAGCCCGGCCATTCAGGCATTGCAGGGACCGCCCATGCAGGCGTTACCGGGAAATACTCAACCCTCCCCACCACCCAACACCATTGCCAGCGTGCAGCTGGTGAACGACGAATTACGGCTAATCAGCCCGCCCGGCACTCAGCTACTGGTTAAAAACCGTTTTGTACTGGCCAGTCCCACCCGGCTGGTGGTGGATATCGATCAAAGCCTGCTCCCGGAGAAAGCCATTCAACTGCCCAGTGGCAATTTAGGCCCCATGCCCTACACCACCATCCGGCTGGGGCAGTTTGATGCCACCACCGTGCGACTGGTCATTGAGTCGCCGCAGGCGGATAAACTGAATATCAGCCTGGGACGAGGCACCAACCACGTCCTGCGGGTTTATGCCCCGGAAGCGCCCGGACGGGCCAGTCGTTTTTTTCATCGCATGTTTGGCCGCCCGGCGTCTCCACCGCCCCAGTTGGCCTATACCGGCCCCATCAGCCCCTACAGCCCCAGACCAGACGTCCCCCCCACCTTTGGCCCGCCTCCGGTTTCCTATCAGGCCACCCCGCTTAACCGCATGAAAATTGTGGACGTGGCCCGCTCCCAGTTGGGCATCAGCAAGGCGGAAGCCAGGGATTACGTCAACAACACCTACAGTATGGGGAAAGATCAGGCCTGGTGCGCCGATTTCGTATCCACCGTGCTGAACTGGGCCGGGGGCTCTCCCTGGGGGCACACCTCGCTGGTGCGAGATATTTATGACTGGGGGCTGACCCACCAACGCCTCAAGCCGTTCCCGGAACCGGGCGACATCGCCATCTTTCGCTTTGGCGTATCCGGTTTTGATCACACCGCCATTGTGGAAAGCCTTCTGCCAGACCAGAGTTTCACCACCATTGGCGGCAACGAGGGCACCCGATCCGGGAACGCCCCCGGCGGCATGGTGCAGCGCAACCGTTACCCGGTGGGCGATCCCCGCATCATCGGCTATATCGCCCCCCTTTAGTATTGTCTTCAGTAGTTTGCAAACCGCTTTGCCCGGCGCCACAGTGCATTGAGACAGCCGAACCCCTCAGGGCGTATAATAAAATCTGTAGAGGCAGGTGAGGGCCGTTTGCGCTGGCAGGCAAATACCGCTCTCGCCCTGTGGCATTTTGCCTTCGTCGTAGTGGTTACCGGCCTGGAAAGCACCATAAAGGAAAGCACCGCACAGATGTGGCCGTTTTTGGAAACCCTGACCGTGGGAAACCCTCACTTTAACGTACTGGCCTTTTACACGGCGCTGGTGCTATCCCTGTATGCCATTCTGGGGGCCTTCATCTGGTTAAAACCGCTGGAAGTGGCCAAAAAGCCCTACCTGACCTGGGCCATCATGATCCCTCTGCTGATGCTGCCCCTGTGGCTGGGCCCGGTGTTCTGGATTCTCACCGTGCTGCTGATTTCCATTTACGGCTTCAAGGAATTCGCCAAAGGCACCGGACTGTACGCACAAAAAGCGCATTGCCTGACCGTCTATGTTGTCATGATCGCCATGGCCGTCTGTGCCATGATCAACGATTACGGCCTGTTTATGGTGGCCCCCATCTGGGGGGTGGTGGCCCTGAGCACCATTCCCGTCTTCCAGAATCGTTTTGAAAACGCCATCCAGAATATGGCCCTGTCCGTGGTGGGGCTGGTTTATTTTGGGTGGTTTTTAGGGCATCTGGGCTTTCTGGTGCGTTCCGAATACGGGTTGGGCTATCTGCTGTTTGTGCTGATTTTTACCCAGTTCAACGACGCCATGTGCTTTTTGTGGGGCAAGCTCTTCGGCAAAACCCATTTTACGGCCATCTCCCCCAAAAAGACTATTGAAGGCTCCGTGCTGGCACTGCTCAGTAGTATGGTTATCGCCTTTTTGAACTGGCCCATCGCGTTTCCGCATTTTGAATGGTGGCTGGTGGCCATGGCCGGATTTGCGGTCAGTTTTGGCGGCCAGATGGGCGATTTGGTCATGTCCACCTTCAAACGGGATTTGGGAGTGAAGGACTTCGGCACCCTGTTACCCGGTCACGGGGGCATTCTGGATCGGGTGGACAGTCTGGTGTGGGTGTCGCCCCTGTTTTTCCACATGGCCCGTTACTTTCATTCCGGGTTTGGCTGCTAATGGGGAACGTTCGGGAAGCCAGCGTGACGGACCGCTATCGGGTGGAGACCCCCAATCCGGTCACCCACGCCGTGCGGCGGGTCATCCTGAAGCAAACCGAGCATGGCCCACCCCTGCGGCCCGAACCCCTCATCCACCGACCGGGGGCCCCGTTGTGAAATTTGAGTATCAGCGCACCCGGGACTTTGGGCAACCCCTGCGGCAACGGCTGGGGAACTATCCCCGCGTCCCCGATTTAAGCTGGGACTTTTTGCGCTGGCTGGGCAGCTGGCTGAGTGTATTGTTCATTCGTACCCAATTCCCCTTAAGCGTGGTGGGGCGCTTGCCAGACAGCGATCGGCTGGCCATTGTGGCCAACCATCAATCCCACCTGGATACGGCCACCCTGTTGGCCGCCCTGCCCTACGCCCGCAGACAACAAACCGTGGTGCTGGCCGCTCAGGATTACTTTTTCAACAACGCCCCCAAAGCCATGGCCGCTTCCCTGCTCTGTCAGGCCGTAGCCTTTGATCGACTTCACTGGACCGCCGTGCGGGCCTGGTATCAGCACCTCAAAAATCTGGAGCGGGGCTGGTTGCTGTTTTATCCCAGTGGCAGTCGGCATTCTACAAGCATACAGGCCGGATTATTGAAGATACTGCTGAAAGAAGGCTGGCAGATTCTGCCCGCCCGACTGGAAGGGGCCGATGCGGCCTGGCCCAGCCATGCCCCTCTGTGGCGTCCCTTTCGTCGTTTAAAAGTTACTTTTTATGAGCCTTTTCAAGGGCATGACATAGACTGTTTAATAGAGAAACTGGAACGAGAGTTGTACCCGCATGAGTAAGCAAGCCCCCGCCGATCCCGTCATCAAGCCCGATTTGGGCTTGTACCAGACCAAGTACCTGTTACGCAAGGTGCTACGCACCCTCCCGGGCATTGGCAAACTCTCCCCCAATTTGCTTTCCATCGCCGGGTTGGGACCGGGACTGCTGGCTGCCGTGTTTTTGTTTGAGGGCGAGTGGCTGGGGGCCCTGCTGAGCATTGCCGGACGCATGATCATCAATACCCTGGACGGGCTGGTGGCCGAAGAGTTCGATAAAAAAACGCACATCGGCGGCTACCTGAACCGCCTGCCCGGCGAGTTCACCGACGTCCTGATTGTATTGGCCCTGTACCCGCATGCCCCCATGCACTGGATACTGCCCCTGATCATCCTGACCGGCTGGGTGCAAGTATTCGGATTGCTAGGGCTGGCCGCCGGGGGCTCCACCCAGTCCGTGGGCCCCTGTGGGCAAACCGATCGCCTGGCCATTTTAATGCTGGGCTGCCTGCTGGCCCTTTTTAAGGTAAACGTCTGGCCGACATTGGTTCCCCTGATGTGCGCCGGGTGCGCCCTGACCATTGGCCTGCGGGTTTATCGTTCCATTCGGGAAATTTACGGTCTGGATCTGAGTGCGGCTTCCTCCCAAACAACGGGCTCTCCCCAATGATTTACATGAACTACGCGGGTATGGCCCCGTTACGCTTCGGCGCTTACCTGAACGGCCTGCTGGCCCCGGAACTGTTCGGTAATGTCCGCCTGCCCCAGTGGTTTGCCCAGGCGGAACGCTTGCGGGATAAAGTGGCCCACTGGCTGGGCTGCCACGCCGATCAGGTGGCCTTTGTGCCCTCTACCAGCATGGCCTTGTACAGCGCCGCTTACAGCCTGAACTGGCAACCGGGCGATGGGGTGCTTTACAACCCCCACGATTTTCCGGCCAACGTGCTGCCCTGGGAAAAACTGGCCCGCTTCGGGGTGAACCCGGTGGCCGTGGACAACTGGCAGGAGTCCTGGCCCAGCCGCACCCGCATGGTTAGCATCTCCAGCGTCAATTACGCCACCGGCATCGAGCAACCCTGGCGAGAGGTGATTCTGCAAGCGCAGGCCCGGAGCATCTGGACCTGCGTAGACGCCATTCAATCGGCGGGGGTGCTGCCCAGCTGGCACCCGGATATTGATTTCTGGTGCGCGGGCACCCAAAAATGGCTGGTCTCCGGCACCGGTCTGGCCATTTTGGTGCTGAGCCCCCGGGTGCTGAAGCAGTTACAGCCGCCGTTTCCCAACTGGCTGAGCCTGAAAGAAACGGGCAAAGTAGACTCGGGATTGCTGGAGACCGCCCGGGCCTGGGAATGCGGCTGGATCAGTCAGGCGGCCCTGGCCCGACTGGAGAGTAATCTGGATTATTTTTCCAAAGTCGGCTGGGAAAGCATTACGGAAAAAGTCAAACAGCGCCGCAACTACCTGCATGAGCGTCTGCTGGATATGGGCTGGCACGTGGTTTCCTGCCCCAAGCGCTGGTCCGGCATTGTGTCCATCGATCCGGGGCCGGGGCGGGCGGAACTACTGGTGAAAAACGCCCAAAGTCGCAAAATTATCGTCACCCAGCGGGGCGATTACGTGCGGCTGTCTCCCCATGTCTTTAACCCCATGGGACAGCTTAAAACCGTGACTCAATGGCTGGCAGAGAGTTATACGGCCCTCTAACGGCGGGGCCCCGATTCAGGAATTTTTTAAAAGATTTTTTCAGAGGACTAAACCTTGAAATATCGGCTCACCCGCATCCTGTTGCAAACCGTCGGTCGCCTGAGTGAAGGCATTCGGCTGGGCTGGCGCACCGGCTTTGACTCCGGGGTCATGCTGGAGTACATTTACGAAAACCAGCCCCGAGGCACCACGCCCCTGGGCGTTTGGGTGGATCGTCAATTCATTTCTCACCCGGTGTGGGACGGGGTGCGCTCCCGCCGGACTCTGCTGATTGGCCAACTGGAGGAGGCTTTAACCCGTTATGCTAACCCTGTTGTGTTTGATTTCGCTGCGGGCGTTGGCTCGTATCTGTTTGCCCTGCCGCCCAACCAAGCCCAAATCATCGCCGGAGATTTCGCCCCGGAAGCGGTAGCCCAGGGCCAGCAAAAGGCCCAAACACTGGGACGAACCGATATCAGCTTCCAGCAAAGCAATGCCTTTGAGGCGAACGAACTGGCCTGCCAGCAGGCTGATATTCTGGTCAGCTCCGGTTTTTTTGACATTCTGGTGAAAGAGGAAGAGATCCTGAAAGTGCTGGAAAACGGCTCCAGAATCACTCAGCCGGGGGCCCGCTGGGTATTCACCATTCAGGAGCATCACCCTGATTTGCGTCTGCTGAAGGAAACCATGGTCGATCTGCATCAGCAGCGCTGGGAACTGGTGCCTCGTCCCGCCGAGCAGTTGGCCGACTGGGCCAAAGCGCATGGCTGGACGCTGGAGAAACTGGAACGCAATGACTTTTTCGCCGTGGGCACCCTAGTACGCCAATAGTTAGTCCGCCAATAAATTCCTGATAACCCCAACATGAGTTTGCCTGTTTATGCCAACCAAGCCAAATCTTTATCACAATCCGGGAATCGCCTGGGTCAGCGGAGCCAGTGGATACTGGGGCCGCAAAACGGTTATGACTCTGCTGCGCCTGAACTGGCAGGTCATCGCCCTCAGTCGGCAGGAGCCCAAAGATCTGCCGGAGTGGGCCATGGCCCAGCAAAAAAGTCTGTTTTGGCAGCCCTTTGATCTGGAATCTGAGGACTGGCCCAGTATCCTGAGCGAGGTGCCAGCGCCGCAAGCGGTGTTTCATTGCGTGGGTATTTACGATGAGGACTTTGAGCGCATGTTGCGGGTCAACGTGGTGCAATCCACCCGGTTCCTGCAAGAAGCCTGCGCCCGAATGGAACAACAGGAGGCAGGCTGTGTGGGGGTCTATCTGGGGCAAAATGGGCGGCTCGGCTTGCCCGGATTGGGCCCCTTCAGCGCCAGTCAGGGGGCCCTGTGGACCTGGTGCGAAGCGCAGGCCCGAGCCTTCAAGCAACAGAAATCGGCTCTCTCTATGAGTCTGGTCTTTCCACAGCGGGCTCCCTCTCACCTGCAGGCGGAACTGGCCAAACGGCTGGATCGCAAAGTCAAGCTCAGCCCGCCGGAAACCGCCGATGATCTGGTGGCCGGGGTCTTAAAAGGGAAAAATCGGGTGGGTCGCTCCCCGTGGCTGGCCGGTTTATCCACATTGTTGACCTAGCGCCGGGGCAAAGGGCACCGCAAGCGTCGTTTTGACTTTTCCGAAGTGAGAAAACCATGCAAACAGCAGCACTGGCTGGGGAGCAAAATCCCCGGATCCGGCTTTCTTTGTAAAGAAATATAAAGCGCTGGCCAGACTCTGTAAAACAAAGCCCAAAAACAAACGTCATGCGCTTTAACGTCGTGTAACGGCTGAGACAAATCGTTTCCATTTTGGGGAAAAGCTGGGAGATTTCAATCTCAAACAGCAGAAGGCCTAAAGTTTTGGGGAAGGGGACCGACTAAACATGTTGGATTCATCTTTTTGGATTTTTGAAAACGGATGGCTGATGGGGCATGGGATGCCAGGACTCAGCCACGCCTGCCTCTCCAAAAACAAACGAGTCTTACGCCAAACCCGATTCAGCACACGACCTGACTAACATGAAAGTGGGAAGTGCCATCATGCCTAGCAATCTTTCGCCCATCCACGCCTTCTACAAACTGCTGGTGTACACGGTCATGGCCCCCCTGCGGGATCAGGCCTTTCAGGGCACCCGGAAGGCCAAGATCTCCGATACCGAAAAAGAGGCGCTGGCCTCCGGCTCCGTGGGCTTTGAGCGAGAAATCCTGAGTGGGCACCCGGACTGGCGCAAGCTGCTGGATCTGCCCAAACCGCACCTGAACGAAATCGAGCAGGCCTTTCTGGATGGGCCGGTGGAACAACTGTGCGCCCTGCTGGATGACTGGAAAATCAGGACGGAACTGTATGACTTACCGCCCGAGGCCTGGGCCTTTTTGAAAGAAAAAGGCTTCTTCGGCATGATCATTCCCAAGGAGTATGGCGGACTGGGTTTTTCCGCTCGGGCTCATTCGGAGGTGGTCTTGAAGCTGGCCAGCCGCAGCACCACCGCCTGTGTGACCACCATGGTGCCCAATTCGCTGGGCCCGGCGGAGTTGCTGATTCGGTATGGCACGGACGAACAAAAAAATCATTACCTGCCCCGTTTGGCCAAAGGGGAAGAGATCCCCTCCTTTGCCCTGACCGAACCCGAGGCCGGCTCCGACGCCTCCAGCATGACCGCCCACGGCATAGTCACGGAGCGGGATGGTCAACTGGGCATTGTGCTGAACTGGGACAAACGCTACATCACCCTTAGCCCCATTGCCACCCTGTTGGGGGTGGCCTTTAAACTGCGAGACCCAGACTGCCTACTGGGCCAGAAAAAAGAGCTGGGCATCACCCTGGCCCTCATCCCCACCCACGCCCCGGGCGTGGAAATTGGCCGCCGTCACAACCCGCTGGGCATTCCCTTTATGAACGGCCCCACCCACGGCAAAGACGTGTGGATCTCGCTGGATCAAATCATCGGGGGCCGGGAATACGCCGGGCAAGGCTGGCGCATGCTGATGGAGTGCCTCTCGGTGGGGCGCTGTATTTCCCTGCCCGCCCTGTCAGTGGGATCGGTCAAACTGGTCAGCCGCCTGACCGGGGCTTACAGCCGGGTTCGCAAGCAATTCAAGGTATCCATCAACCAGTTTGAAGGCGTGGAAGAGCTACTGGCCCGCATGGCAGGCACTACCTACCTCATGGAAGCCTGCCGCATCGCCACCCTGCAAATGCTGGATCGGGGGGAACATCCCACCATTTTGTCGGCCATCCTGAAGTACCACATGACCGAGTACGGGCGCAAAATCGTCAACGACGGCATGGACGTGCTGGGCGGAAAAGCCATTTGTGATGGGCCGGATAACCTGATCGCCCCCCTCTATCACGGCATTCCCATCGGCATTACCGTGGAAGGGGCCAATATTCTGACCCGCAACATGATCATCTTCGGGCAAGGCTCGGTGCGCTCGCATCCCTACCTGCTCAAGGAAATCGAGGCGGCCCGTCTGGAGAATGAACAGGAGGCCCGGGCCCAGTTCAGCGATCTGATGGCCCAACATGTGCGGCACAGCGTGGAAAACACGGTCCGCAGCCTGATTTTTGGTCTGACCAACGGACACGGCAGCGGGGTGCCCAACGCCGATCAAACCGAGGCCTATTACTTCCGGCACATCAACCGCCTCAGCGCCGCCTACGCCACGTTGGCCGATAACATCCTGATGCTGCTGGGTGATAGCGTCAAACGCAAGGAGCGCATTTCCGCCCTGCTGGGTGATGCCATGAGCTACCTGTTTATGGCCTCCGCCGTCTTACGGCACTATCAGGCTCACGGGCGCCTTCAGGATGAACGGCCGCTGGTGCATTGGGCTTGCCAGACTTTGCTGCACCAAGCGGAAGAGGCCATGGATCGCCTGTTGCAAAACTTCCCCAACCCGATACTGGGAGCCTTACTGCGACCCATCATTTTCCCGCTGGGTCGACGCATTCAGCTGCCCAGCCACCGTCAGGATCGCAAGCTGGCCCAAATGCTGGTCACCCCCGGCATGCTACGGGATCGACTCACTCAGGGCATTTACTTACCCACCAGCGAACACGAACCTCTGGCCCAACTGGAGCAGTGCATGGGCATGGCCGTGCAAGCCGACGTGCTGGAAGCCACCATTCGCCAAGCCAAAAAGGAAGGCCGCCTGAGCGCCCAAACGCCAGAGACCTTGCTGGAGGAAGCCGCCGCCCAGAAAATCATCAGCGCCCAGGAACGGGCCTTGCTCAAGCAGGTGGAAGTGTTACGAAAACAGGTCTTGGCCGTTGATGATTTTGACCTTCACTTCAACCTCCTGGAAAAAAAAACGGCATTTGTCGGCGGGAGCCAGCTAAAGACGGTGTATCCACTGGGAACCCGCTGGGATCTTGAGCTGCCCAACCAAAATCTGGTCGAATTATTTGAAGCCGCCGTGGATCGATACCGGCATTTGCCCTGCATGGATTCCCTGGGTAAAAAGTACGATTACGGGGAAATGGGCAGTCTGGTGAACCGGGCCGCCGCCGGGCTGCAAGGTCTGGGCATTCAAAAGGGCGATCGCATCGGCCTGTACATGCCCAACACCCCATATTATCCCATCCTGTTTTTTGCCGCCCTGAAAGTGGGAGCCGTGGTGGTGAACGTCTGCCCCATGCACACCCTGAGCGAATTGCGGGAGCAAGTGGCGGACAGCGGTACGAAAACCCTGATTACCCTGGATCTGAAGGATGCCTTCAACAAAACGGCCCAACTGCTGGATGAAGGTCTGCTGTCCCGAATGATCGTATGCAAAATGGAAGCGGTGCTGCCCTTCTTCAAGTCACACGCTTACCGGCTGTTCCGCAGTTCGCACATTGTCCGCGCGGACGCATGGGAAAAAAGCGGCAAAGCGGGCAAAGGCGATCAGGAAGTCGGAGCGGGAGTTTCCGCCTCCGGCCTGCGACTGGGCTTTCGGGATCTCATCCACAGCAAGCACAAGCTACAGCCCGTGCCTATTGATCCCCAGGATGTGGCCTTGTTGCAGTATACCGGCGGGACCACTGGCACGCCCAAAGGGGCCATGCTGACGCATGCCAATCTGGTAGCCAATATTTGCCAGATTGAGGAGTTCTTTGGCTTCTCCGCCAACAAACCCCAGTGTGAAGCCTTGCTCCGGCCGGGACAAGAGCGGGTGTTGGCCACCATCCCCTACTTCCATATTTTCGGGCTGACCGTGGCCATGCTCTCCAGCCTGAAAATGGGCGCGGAGCTGATCATCCTGCCTGATCCGCGTAACATTACGGAAACCCTGAAGACCATTCACGAGAAAAAGCCCACCCTGTTCCCGGCGGTTCCCCGGCTGCTTCAGGCCATTTGTGAGCATCCCAAACTGCGCCAATATGACCTCAGCAGTCTGCAAACGGTCATCTCCGGGGGGGCGGCCATTCCCCTGGCTGTCCATCAGGCCTTTGAGCAGGTGACCGGCAAGCCGGGACTGATTAAGCAGGGCTACGGACTCACGGAAACGGCCCCGGTGGCGGCGGCCAATCCGCCCTTTGGCATCAACAAACCGGAATCCATTGGACTGCCCCTGCCCCAAACCCGCATTCAAATCGTGGATCCCCAGGATCCGGATCGGGTGCTGGCCATGGGCGAAGTGGGAGAAATCTGCATCAGCGGCCCACAGGTGATGAAAGGCTACTATCAACGCCCGGAGGAAACCGAGCAGAGCCTGAGAAACGGCTGGTTCTTCACCGGTGATTTGGGGTATCTGGATGCTGATCATTATCTGCACATCGTGGACCGCAAAAAGCGCCTGATTCTGGTGAATGGCTTTAACGTCTACCCCACCCAGCTGGAGCAGGCCATTGCCCGGCATCCGGCGGTGGCCGAGTGTATGGTCATCAGTGTGCCCGATCCTCGATCCGGGGAGGCGGCCAAGGCTTTCGTCCGACTCAAGCACGGCCAGCACCTGAACGCCCAACAGCTGAAAGACTTTCTGGGCGAATACCTCAGCCGCATTGAGCTACCCCGGCACGTGGAATTTGTCCCGTTCGAACTTCCCAAAACCCCGGTGGGCAAGCCCGACTGGCGGGCCATGCAGGAACGGGAAAAGCTGACTGAATTTCCGCACGGAGAACACGTGATTACCGATATCAACGAAGGGCTGGATATGGAGCAGGCATCATGAAGCAGGCCGTCATTGTCGATTATTTGCGCACCCCCTTTGCCAAGGCCGTGGAACCCACCTCCGGCAGCCCCAAACAGGGAAAGTTCGCCAGTTTATTACCGGATGACATGGTGGCCGCCCTCATTGCCGAAAGCCTCAAACGCACCGGTATCAATCCCAATCATGTGGAAGCCCTGCTGCTGGGCTGTGTGCATCAGGAGGCCGAGCAAGGGCTGAATCTGGCCCGCATGATTGTGCTGAACCCGGAGGCCGGGTTGCCGCACAGCGTAGGCGGGATCAGTGTGGATCGTTTTTGTGGATCGTCCATGCACATTATCGCCGATGCCAAAAACGCCATCGGGGCCGGAGAAGCAGAAGTCATGCTGTGCGCCGGGGTGCAGTCCATCAGCCGCATTCCCATGGCCGGGTGGAACCCCATGCTCAACCCCAAAGTCTATGGGGGCAACGCCAAAGGCTTTATGAACATGGGCATCACCGCCGAGAATCTGGCCGCCCAATTCCAGATTGACCGGGCCGCTCAGGAAGCCTTTGCCTTGCAGTCCCATCAAAAAGCGGCCCAAGCCCAACAGCAAGGGCATTTTGACGATGAAATCATGCCTCTGGCAGGGTTGTCCTTGGATGACAGCGTGCGCCCCGATAGCTCGCTGGAGCAGTTGCAAAAGCTGAAACCGGCCTTTTTGCAGGATGGCACAGTGACCGCCGGAACCTCCTCTCCGCATACTGATGGGGCCTCGCTGGTGGTGCTGGCCTCTCAGGAATACGCCCAAGAACATCAACTGCCAATTTTGGCCCGCATCAAGGCCTTTGCCGGGTCTGGCTGCGAACCGGAAATTATGGGCATTGGCCCGGTCAATGCCATCCAGAAAGCGCTACAACGCGCCGGATTAAGCATGCAAGACATCGGCGTGGTGGAGTTGAACGAGGCCTTCGCCGTACAGACTCTGGCCGTCTTGCAGGAACTGGATCGGCTGGGTTTAGCGGTGGATGCAAACAAACTCAATCGGGATGGCGGGGCCATTGCCTTGGGTCATCCACTGGGAGCCTCCGGGGCCCGCATTACCGGTAAGGTAGCCCGACTGCTGCAACGCACCGGCCAACGCTACGGCTTAGCCGCCATGTGTATCGGCGGCGGCCAGGGGGTGGCTATCGTGCTGGAAAACCCCAACATCAGCTAGAATGCGCAGCTCACAACAAATCACTGAAAGGATAGGACTGGCTATGGCGGAAACACCGTTCATTCGAAAAGCGGCGGTTCTGGGCGCGGGAGCCATGGGTTCCGGTATTGCCGCCCAACTAGCCAACGCCGGAGTGCAGGTGTATCTGCTGGATATTGTGCCGCCCAATGCCCCCAGTGGAGATACAGCTGCCCGAAACGCCATCGCCAACAACGCCATCCAGCGCATGCTGAAAGCCACCCCGGCAACCGATCCACTGAACGCTGGCTTCATGCACCCGGACAATGCCAAACGCATTACCCCCGGCAATCTGGAGGATCATCTGGCCGAAGCGGTGGCCGAGGCCGACTGGGTAGTGGAAGTGATCATCGAGAATCTGGACATCAAACGGGCCCTTTACGCCCGACTGGAAACCCTGTGCAAACCTACGGCGGTAATCGCCTCCAACACCTCCACCATTCCGCTGGAAACGCTCATTGAAGGACGCTCGGAGGCCTTTAGAAAACGCTTTATCATCACCCATTTTTTCAACCCGCCTCGCTTTATGCACCTGCTGGAAATCGTCAGCGGCCCGGACACCGATGCGGACATTGCCCCGAGAATGCAAGCCTTCGGCGATGTGCATCTGGGTAAAAACGTGATTATCTGCAAAGATACCCCGGCCTTTCTGGCCAATCGCATCGGCATTTACTTCATGTTTCGGGCCATTACGGAGGCCATTGAGCAGGACATGCCCATTGAAAGGGTGGACGCCATTCTGGGCAAGCCCATCGGCTACCCCAAGGAGGGCATATTCGGTCTGCTGGATCTGGTGGGCATCGGCATTATTCCGCTGGTGACGGAAAGCCTGCTGAAAACCCTGCCCGCCGATGACGCCTTCCGCAAATTTGATCATGAAAAAGGGCTAAGCCTGGTAGGGAATTTGCTGAAAGCGGGCTGTACAGGACGCAACGCCCCCCACGGCGGATTTTACCGGATGCGAAAAAACCCGGACGGCAGCAAACAAAAATTGGCCGTGCGCCTGAGCGACGGGGACTATTATCCGGTGGAAAAACCCAGGCTGGCCTGCGTAAAAGCCGCTCGTAAGCAGGGCCCCAAAGCCATGTTTGAAACGGACGATCGCTATGGGCGCTTCGCCTGGGTGGTGGTGCGGGATACCCTGCTGTATGCGGCCACGCTGATTCCCGAAATCGCCGATGATATTGCCGATGTGGACGCCGCCCTGCGGGGTGGGTACAACGCCCACTGGGGACCCTTTGAGCAAATTGATCAGGTGGGGGTGGACTGGTTTTGTCAGCGGGTACAAGCCGATGGCATTGCGCTGCCGCCGGTCCTGAAACTGGCTGAAAATCGCCCGTTTTACAAAACGATGGACGGCAAACTATCCCGGCTGGTGTTTGATTTTGAGCGCCAGCAGGCCGACTACGCTCCCTTACCGGATCAACCGGGCTGCCTGAACTTTGGGGAAATCAAGCACAGCCGAAACGTTTTAGCCCACCATCATTCCGCCAGCCTGTGGGATTTGGGCGATGGGGTGACCTGTCTGGAATTTCATTCCAAAATGAACACCCTGGACCCGTCCGTGCTGCACGTGATCAATGACAGCGTGCGATTCATGAGCGACAATGCCAGCCGCTACAAGGCCATGGTCATTTATAACGCGGAAAAAAACTTCTCGTTGGGGGCCAATCTGGGCCTCATCGACGCTGGCTTTCAGCTCATTCGCCATCCGTTCATGCGGAAAACCGGCTTGGGTCAACTGTTTGGGGCGGGGCTGTATAAGGCCGTGGAGCTATTGGTGTACCAGGGGCAAAGCGTGTTCAGCGCCCTGCGCTATGCCCCCTTCCCGGTGGTGGGGGCCCCCAACGGCATGGCCATTGGCGGCGGCTGCGAAATTTTGCTGCATTGCGATGCCCTGCAACTCAACGCCGAAACCTACATGGGGCTCGTGGAAAGCGGCGTGGGACTCATCCCCGGTTGGGGGGGCTGCGCTCGCTATCTGGCCCGGTGTCAGGAAGAAGCAAACCGCAAAGGTGGGGTGATCCCCCCGGTGCGCAAAGCCTTTCAGGCCATTCTCATGCCCCAGTTGGCCGTGTCCACTTCGGCGCAGGACGCCCAAAGCAAGCTGTGGGGTAACCCGACAGACGGCATCAGTATGAACCCGGATCGGGTGCTGGCCGATGCCAAGGCCAAAGCGCTTTCGCTGGTCCCCAATTACCAGCCGCCCAAGCCCGGCACCTATCGCTTGCCTGGGCCCAGTGGCAAGGCGGCCCTGCGAATGGCCATTGATGATTTCTATGCCAAAGGGGATGCCACCTGGCACGATGTGGTGGTGGCCGACGCCCTGGCTGAGGTATTAACCGGCGGACAAACCAGTAGCGCCCGGCCCGTCTCTGAAAACGACCTGCTGCAACTGGAGCGGGAACAATTTTTATCGCTGATTCAAACCCGGCAAACCCAAAAACGCATTGCCCACACCCTGAAAAGCGGCAAGCCCCTGCGAGAAGATCCCAGCCGTGTGAGCGATTCGCTGGATGACTTGAGACAGGCGCGCCGCACTCCAAAACTGGCCAAACGGGTGATTTCCGGGCAGCCCCTGACTGGACTGGATGCCCTGCAACTGCGCTGGATGGCTGATTTTACAGCGATTGTACTGAAGCGATTCGCTCCCTAGGGTAACCCACTAAAAAACCGTCGTAGGCCAGCCAGCCTTGCATGTCCCTGGGCGGGCGATTGGATTGATCCCGAGGGACATAGCGTTGCAAGGCTTTCTCCAGCGAGACGAATCCCAATTGCTTGTAGTCTTTTCTTTGCTGGGCGGATTCCGGCTTGATTAGCAAGCGTAAATTGGCCTTGCGGGCTTGCTGCATGGCCTCCTGCAACAGATACTCCGCAATGGCCTCTCCTGTGTCCGTATGCCGGATGGCGTAAGGAACATCGAGATCCAGCGCATAAAAGGTTACTGGCACAGTGTTGCCAATTCTTTGCGGGGCACGGGACCGGCCCAAAGTACCCAGAGTCAGGCCGATTACGTTTTTCAGCCAAAAAGCCCCATGCTCACTTAAATTGCCATATTGGGACAACTCCAGCTCATGCCCGTTGGACTCATCGACCACCGCCACTTTTTTTTCAAGATTAATACGCTGGGGAATGGGAATCTGCCGGGTTTTGTACAGAGTGGGCGCGCCAAAACGAAGCGGGTTTGCGTTCCGAGAAACGGGCTTCCGGGAGGCTGGCCCCAGGGGCAGCAACATCAGCTCCGTTACAGACGCCTTCTTTTTAAGACCCATCGCCGAAAGACGACGGTTTAGCGCCTGCCACAGCGATTGCAACTTCTGCCGAAGCAGGGTGCTACAACGCGCCTCCTTCTCCTCCGGGGAACCCAGTGGCAAGGGCGCGGTTGTGGGCCAGTCAGGGTAACGCTCCTCAATACTCCGTGGCCGCATGGCTCGGCTCATTCCTGGCAGTGGACATTGAATTCCGGAAAATCCTGCTCCATACATAAGAGAACCCCTCCGTATTACGGCCTTCATACAAGCAATACAATGAGACGACAGTGAGAACAAGTACCTATATCTACAATAAATAACCTCTGAAATAAAGACGCCTTTTTATCCCCTGGAGCAGGCGCTGGCAGTGTCTGGGCTCCCGGTAAGGCCCATCATTCGCAAGGGAGTGGGAACCCGGCAAATGAAAAGAAATGTAAAAAAGAATGAAAAATACTGTAGATTTACCACCAATAAGTCGAAATCAGGAAAAGAGACCGCCAAAAACAAAGACGCCCCTCCCCCTCGATCAGGCAACAACCAGGTCGCCACAAGGCAAAGGAAGAAAACCCGATGTCGAATCGCTCCGCTAAAACCAGACTGGGCCGCCCGCTGGCAGGAAATGCCTTGAGCGAGTACGGCCTGATTGCGGCCATTGTGCTGGGGGCCTCCTGCGTCGCTTTGGCCAATCTTGGCGATAACGTCTCTACCCTGTTTAAAAATATGCTGGGCTCCAAACCGGCGCAAACCACCGGCGGAACCAGCACCCCATCCTCTCCCACGGGCGGGGTAACCGGGGCTCCGCTGCAACCGGGAGAGATTCAAATCACCCTGTCGAATGGAACCACCATCCGACTGCCCGATCATCCCCAGGATCTTTCCACCTCAATCCTCACCGCAGGGGCCAATGGAACCACGCATTCACTGGCCAATACCCTCAAGTCCATAGCCCAACAACTGCTTGAGAAAGGCGCTATAAGCCAGTCTGAATTCAACACCCTGATAGCGCTATCCAACCAGGGCCACCGCATTGCCGAGATTCAAAAAGCCATTGAAACCGTGGCTCTGAACTCCAGAAGGCCATCAGAGTTCAGCGCCAGTATGTTTGAATTCAACGGAAAATTTTACACCCTGGATGGCATTACATCGCTAATTGGGTATGACAACGCCTCTATGGACCCCAACGCGGTGACAGATCCCCTCACCGATCCGACCGCCTGCCCGGAGATCGCCGCCTTCCAGAAACTGTTCGCCTCCGCCGAGCGAACCGGGGCATTGAACGATCCGGTACTGCGCAATGTAGTGCAGATCTTATCGGAGCAGATCCTCTCGGTCAGCGACCTGACCAACATCGCGGCCTACAATATTGCCGATTACAACGCGCCTACCAGCAGCATGGCTGAAAACATCATCAGCAATCTCACCGACTACAAAGCGGAAGGGATCTGCGGCGCGGGCAACGGCGTGGATTCCGGCGTACAGTGCGCCGCCGGTTAAACGCTTGGCCACAGGCCTATCCACCCTGATACGACCTAGCCAAACGAGCAATCCAAAGTAACAGGCAAAAGACTATAATAATAGGCAATTCCCCAGCCTCTCGTCAGGAGATACGTGAAAAAAGGAGGCTCCTGATGGTCTCTCCGTCTCTGCTGGATTGCTCGTTGCTCAACAACAGTCTACGATCCAAAACCGCCTCGCAAACCCGACCGGTCAAGGCGGATGTGGTGGCATGGCGGCTGGAAAAGCTGATTCAATGCTTTGGCCGCGGCTATCCGCCCTCCATTCAGATCCCATCGGTGATCGATCTGGCTGCGCTTTACCAATGCGAAATTCTGTCCTTGCTGGCCAGCCTGAAGCGCCTGCATCAAAATGCCTACGACTACCGCATGAACAGTCTGGACTTACCGCTGGTGCTTCTGGACCCGCTTGCGCGCTTTCGCTGCAGGAAAGCACTGCTGCGCCGCCAAAAACAACGGACCTCCCGGGGCAGGAGACCAACCGGGCAGCCCACAGGCCGCTCTGGTCGGCAATCGCCAAAGCCAGCCCCTGATGATGAGTGTGAACTGTGAATAATGAGGAGGAGAGAGACTGACCATGAGGATTCTGCTGCCCATTGATGGTTCTGCCTGTTCCAATCATACGCTGGAGTGGGTGGTGCAAACCTTTAACCCGCAAAGCACCGAATACCATTTGCTGTTTGTCATACCTGTCCTGCCAGACCTGAATACGGTGGAATTTGACATCGTGGAAGCCACCGCCCTGCTGCGCAAAGCCAGAAACTACCTGGAGCGGCAGCACTGCACGGTGGCCAGTTCGGATTACGCGCTGGGTGACACCGTGGATCAGATTTGCCGATACGCGGATGACATCAACGCCGATCAAATCGTGCTGGGCTCACACGGGCGCACCGGTTTGACCAAACTGTTCATGGGCAGCACCAGCACTCAGGTGTTGGAACGCAGTCGTAAACCGGTGACCATTCACCATCCCGTCTCCGCCAGTGACAAAACCCGGGAGGCCAGCCACACGCAAGAGGAGCCCCTGAGAACCTGAAGCACCGACATTGTCCACAAAGCGTACACAAGACCCTCCGAACAACCCGTCCGTCAAACGGATAATCTTGGAGCCAACGGCTTAAGCCCTCTTTTGAGCCAATTTTGATCCAACAGGATCAAGCCGGACACCCTGGCTGACCAAACGCCTCCCCCCAGACAGGGGCCCATTCATCCGCATGCAAAACCGTCGCATTCAAAACCGTCATGATGGACGCACACCAAAATAATCGGCGTGGCAAGTGTCCCTTGCCACCAGAAACACACCCAGAAACTACCCAACTGGTTAGGTATGATTACCGGCCATTTTGCATACAATAAGCAGTGTTCAAAGTCTGTGACCGACCAAGGTCAAGACTTTTTTCATGACCCCGGATTTTACGTTTGAAATGGTTATTTAGCCGTGGAAAAGGACAGCGTTTGATTAAACCCTTTAGCTTCATGCGCCATTTTCTTTGAAACTAAGAGAATGGCCAGCAGATCTTAGCGTGGTCACAGTACATCATTCCTAGCCCCTCCTGGCTTTGCTGAGGGGTTTTTTCATATCCTGAGCAAAAGGTGTAATAGAAAAAAGATGAAAAAGATGAAACTGAAAAAATCGGGCGAGGCTGCCTACTATTTTTGAGGAAAGCGACGGTAACGGGGCAGCGAACGTTTTTGACGCTCCACCGACAAGGGGCTATTTCCATTGGCGCTCAGTCCCGTCACCCCCGGACGCAGCAATGGCTTCTGATTGTAAAGCTGCCCCTTGAATTCCAGTATATCCACCGCCCCTTGTCGGGCCTTTTGCTCCGTGCGAGGGACGTTGACAGTGCGCAATAAGCGCATCACCTGCTGTGTGCCGGCCAGTTCCGCCGGTATGCGCACGGTCGATCTGGCAAAACCCGGCCCCGTCAGCACGAACAGGGTCAGAAGCAATCCAGCCAGGGAAGCAGTCAATCGATTCATCTTCGGATACCTCACCAGAACTAATTTCATTTTCATCCTGCCGCAAAGCGGACATTAAATGGACAGGGGCACATCAGAGTTGACAACTCAAAAACAAAAAGTACACCGCAATTGCTATTCCTTGGCACTGCCCTTTATAGGATACAAAAACCATCCCTGCAAGACATCCCCGATTTACAGGGGCCAGACTGCGGCTTACGGGCCAAGAACTTCTCCCGCCCGAGTTTACTGACATTACGGAAACATTGAAATTACTGAAACGGACATCCTCGATCATGAGGATGCCCGTATTCCAGTGGAATTCAAAACAGAGGCTAGGCGGTCACAGCCTTTTTGGCTTCCATTTCGGCCAGAAGATCCTTGTTTTCCACGCCAGCCAGTTCCTGCAGCAAGCGCCAGTTTAACTGACGATCGACCTTGGCGTTCTGGATATCCTGAGTGGTTGGATTCCCGTCTTTATCAAAGTGCTTTTTGAAGCGGCCTTCGGTTTTGGCCCAGTCGATAAAGGTCAGTTCCTGCATTTCGCCGTTTGGCCCTTTGACCCAGGCCCAGTCCCGATCCGGGTTGGGGTTCCCAGTCAGGTTAAAGCGGCTTTTCATGGTCGGGCCAGCCTCTGGATCGTAGATGAACAGGGGGAAGGCGCGACTTTGTACAGCCAACTTGGCCTGATGAGCGGCCATGTTATCGGCCACACCATGCTCGGGTTGGCAGGTGGTGTAGACGTTAATCACCGCGGGACCCTTGAACTCCAAAGCCCGGTTAATGACCTTGAAGAAGTGAGTGGAATTAGAGCCAATGGTTTGGGCCACGAACACGTTGGGGTGCATCACGCAGATTTGGCCCAACTCTTTACGGCGCTCGATTTTACCGTGATGAGATTTCCCGTAGGCCCCCATCTTGGATTCCTGACCGGTGTAAGAAGAGGTGGATTGCTGCCCGCCGGTGTTGGAATACACTTGGGTATCCAGAACCAGCACCTTGATGTTCATGCCAGACATCAACATCCGGCTGAGAGCCTGGAATCCGATGTCCAACATGGCGCCATCGCCGCCCATGTTCCAAAGTACCCAGTCCTCGTGACCATTTTGATCCCAGTAGGCCCGAACGCCCATGGCATCGGTGGGGCCGTTTTCAAACAGGGAATTGGTCCACGGCACCGTGTAGGGGTTGTAAGGGTAGGTGGAGCCGTACACGGTGTTGCAACCGGTAGAGGCCACGATACCGAAGCGATCGCCCACTTTTTCGTGCGTGGCGGCCAGCATTTGGCGGATAACCGAGGCTTCACCGCAACCCATGCAAGAACCAGCGCCGCCCTTGTACATGTTCAGGTTGCCCAGTTTCAGCATCAAGTCACGCATATCGGACTTGTTGATGTGGGTAAACGGGGACTCTGGCAGTGATTTATAGAAACCGTAGGTTTCCAGATAGGTGGGTAGATTTTCCGGGGTTTTCTTGATCATCTTCAAGGCGTCGTGGTTGCCGCAGACTTCCACGCATTCGCCGCAGCCCTTGCACTTGGTGGGATCAATAAAAATCCCGAACAGGGCGCCTTCCGGCTGGGAGGGGTCCTTGGCCCGCTTTTTCTCAAACTGCCCGTGGTATTTCACGGTGGTGGCAAACTGCTTGCGGAGGTACTCCTTGTGAGACTCATCCGTGACGTTGGCCAGTTCCTTTTCCAAATCTTCCGGCTTCACGATTTTGCCCAGAATAGCGGTATCCGGGCAGTTATTGACGCAATCCATGCAACCGACGCAATTTTCCGCCAAATACTCCGGCAATTCCGGGGCGATGTAGCTGAAATCGCGGGCACCACCGGTACCGGCAGGTAAAACGCTTTGGGCCACGAATTCATCAGCGGGCTGACTGGAGCCAGCACCCTTGTTATAGGCGTCAACCACTTCTTCCGCGCGCTGGTAGTCGTACCAGTGTTTGCTCTTTTCTTGTGCACTCATGGGGATAAAACTCCTTTATTCGCAAGTTTTAAAACATTGGCGGCCTGTCAGCCAGAAACCGAGGGCTAGATAAAGAACGCGTTGGTGTCTTTACCTTTGGCTTCCCACTCCTGACGGCCTTTTTCCAGCACATCAGCCGAAGTGTTTTCAATCACGGAACGGGGCACCTCAAATACCTGATTAAAGCCTTTGCGGGCCGCTTCCAGGTTATCCCTTACCACGTCAGCCCCTTTGCGGCCAAAGTATTTCTCAATGGGAATGCGCACCCGATCGAACAATTCGTCGTCACTCAGGCCAGCGTCTTTCTGGAACGGCGTGAGGCGCAGGAATACGCCCAGCAACACAATCCCCTGGAAGCGCTGCACCAGCGAATCATCAGATTTGCAGCTCTCCTGAGCAATACGGATGGTATCAACACCGTAGAAGCGAATGTTATTTTCTTTAATAAAGTACTTGGCCCAATCCGGCACGGAATTCCACAGCAACTGCGGATCTTCGGTGGGGGTGTGCTGGAACAGGGTGCAACCGGGCTGTAAGCCAACCAGGGGGTTGCCCATATTCCAGGTATTGGGGTCCATCAAGGGCACAAACTCGACCTGAATCAGCTCACTGTGAGTGCCGATTTTTCCAGACTTGGTGGTGGTCAGGTACGTGTTGGTGGGCAGACCCTTTTTCTCGGAACCATATTTGGGAGAAGCCTGCACCTTGAATCCGAAGATGTCGCCCAGGCAGGTCGCGATAATTTTGTTGGTGGTCACCGAACCGTAACCGCCCACCGAGTGGCCGCGAATAGAGAAGGCCCCGGCAGGACGCACATCCGGCTCGTCTTTCACTTCCAGCGCGCTGGCGTGATCAATGCCCAAGCTGAAGAATCGCTTGTTGAGACCTTTTTCAGTCATATTTTCAACGGTAGCCACCATTTGCCCCGGGGTTACATCACGGCTCCCCAGACCGGCCACGCCGGAGTAGATCACCGGAATACGATCGATTTTTGGATAACCGGGCGTGCCCATGGCCGCTTTGGCGAAGGCCGCTTCAATTTCAGCGGTTAAGGGGTTGGAAACACCCAAGGGGTTGTCCATACGCTCAATGACCGCAAAGGCTTTCAGGTGCTTCAGCGCCTCTACCACTTGCGGGCCGGGGAAAGGACGGAAAGAGGTGATGGTCAGGCTGCCGGTCTTGTGGCCCAGACTACGCAGGTGATCCAGGGAGACGGAAGCGGTTTCCGCGGTGGAACCCATCGCCACAATCCCGTACTCGGCATCTTCCAGCTGGAAAGGCACCGTTAAGGAATAACGACGGCCCGTCAGCTTGTAGAATTCCTCCATAGCCTCTTCCAGAGCAGCAGGGATTTGATCGTAGAAGATGCGCTGGGCGATTTTACCCGCCATGTAGCTGTCCTGGTTCTGGACCACACCACTCATCAGAGGGAAGTTGGGATCAAACAGCTTGCGAAGTTTCTCTTCCGGGGCGCCCAGGTACTCCCGAACCAGTTCGTCTTCCGGGAACAAGACGTTCTCAATGGTGTGCGTGGTCAAAAAGCCGTCCTGAATGTTCATAAACGGCGTCTTGGTTTTTTCAGCCACCCGACGGGAGATCAGGCACAAATCGCCAGCCTCCTGAGCGTTTTGGGCAAACAACATACCCCAACCCACGTCAGTCACAGACATAACGTCATCGTGCCCGGCGTGTACGTTTAGAGAGTGGGAGGTCAAGGCGCGAGCGCCAATGTTAAACACAACCCCCAAACGCTTCCCGGAGATGGTGTAGAGGACTTCCTTCATCAACACCAAACCCTGGCCGGAGGTGAAGTTGGTCACCCGACCACCCGCCACGGCATACCCCTCGGAGGCAGAGGCCGAACTATGCTCGGACTCTGGCTGGAGCCACATAATATCTTTGCCCCAAACGTTTTTCATCCCGTTGGAATAAGCGGTTTGGTAGCCAACCCCCATGCTGGTGGAAGGGGTGATGGGGTAGGCAATACCAGCCTCACAGGCCCGTGTTTCCACGTGTACCACCATCGCGGAACCGTCAGCGGTGCCCGGGATACCGGGATATTTGAACTTCTGGGCTGACACGTTAGATTCTTCCTGTGTTTTAGGCGGTTGGGCAAGAGCCATAAACGCTTCTCCTATATCAGTATGAAAAAGTGGTCGAAAAAACTTCAGTTGAGCGGTTCGAGTCATCAGCAAGACAGCCAGCGGCGCTATGACTCTTGTTTCAGGGTGACGAAACCATTGAAACACCCATGAGTCAGTAAGGGCCTGAACCGTTAAACCGGGGGTGAGGATCTCAAACTGCCATCTATTGTACAGAAAATGCCGTATTTTCAAAGCGCTGTTTTCAATCCTTCGGGGTGGCGTCGCCCAAAGTGAATCTCTCAAAATGCCTGCCCAAGGCGCTTTAGCCCCTTTGTTAACTTTATCGAATTTTTTTTCGAATTATCGCTTGCCTTTTTGCCAAGGAAGAGTATCATAGAATTTACGTTCGATAGAAAAAGCGTTCGAGATAAATCAACCCACGCTATCAAACCCGTTACTGTCAAATAACAGTCGCTCTCCGGTAAAAGGCACAAGCCAGCAAGCAAGATGGACATGAATGCAATGAAAAGTGATTTGACCGCCAAACAACGAGAAGTGCTGAACCAGCTGCTGGCTTTTGTTCTGGAGAACAACTACCCGCCCTCCATTCAACAATTATGCCAGTTGTGCGGGGTCAGCTCCACGTCCACCATTCACTTTCATCTCAGCGCCCTGAAAAAGAAAGGGCTCATCGACTGGAACCCTTCTGAAAAGCGAGCCATCAGCATTCGGGAAGATCTCCGGGACGAGTACCGATCGTCCCAACACCGTGCTGAGGACACCGAATCCCCGGAAGCCTTCAGTCCCGAAACCACTAGAAATGGCGTTCTCCCGCTTTTGGGCTCTATCGCGGCGGGTTCTCCCCTGCAAACCTTAAATGACACGGTAGAACGGATCGATTTAAGCGAAGATCTCTGCCCGCCGGGCTGTTATGCCTTGAAGGTTCGAGGCACCAGCATGATTGAAGATCACATTATGGATGAGGATGTGGTCATCATTAACCCCAAGGCCCGGGTGCGGGAGGGGGATGTGGTGGTGGCCCTGATTGATCAGGAAATGGCCACCCTCAAACGCTTTTACCGGGAGAAAGATCGGATTCGTCTGCAGCCCGCCAATTCCGAGATGGAACCTATTTTTGTCAAAGACGTCCATATCCAGGGAAGGGTTGAGGCCGTCATCCGCAAATACTAACCCCTGTCGCATAAACCAGCTTCAGAAACGATGTTTATGGTCACTGTTCCTTCAGTGAGCCATTAGTTAATAGCGAATTGATTAGACAACCCAACTGAAAGAACAAGGAGCTTATCCCTATGAGTATCCGTCGCTTGTTACGTGATGTTTTTTACGGCGCTTTGCTGGTCTGGCCCTACTTTTTCATTCCGGGCAACGCCTAGAGCCCCCGCTTTCCAGATATGTCCTACCCCTAAACAGGGAACTTTATTTTTTAAACACTTCTAACTCTATCTGTACACACTCCACTCTTTATCCCACAAATCTCACCGAGGCAAATCTATTTGCCTCTTTTTCTTTTATTATTAGAAACACCACTTTTACCCGGGGCGACTCAAGGCCCACCAACGAAAGTACTTTCCATGATCAACACCCCTTTACCCACCGCTCCCGAAGCCACCCAGACAAGCCCCCTCCCCTTGCCCAGTGAGGGCAAACCGGCGCTCATCGGCATGACGCTGCCCGAATTGCGCGCCCTGGTTCAGGAAATGGAGGAGCCCACCTTCCGGGCGGACCAGCTCCACCACTGGCTGTATGTCAAGTGCGTGCGGCATTTTGATGACATGAGCAATCTGAAAAAGACCTTCCGGGACAAACTGGCCGAGCGCTTTCAGGTGGGTTCGCTGGTGATTGATCAAAAAGAGGTCAGTCAGGACGGCACGGTGAAGTACCTGTTTCGCCTGCCGGACGGTAAAGTGGTGGAGTCGGTGCTGATGTACTTTGAGGAGCGCGGCTCTTACGCCATTTGCCTGAGTACACAGGTAGGCTGCGCCGTCAATTGCGGTTTTTGCGCCACAGCCAAACTGGGATTTATGAGAAATTTAAGCGTCGGGGAAATCGCAGAACAGTACCTTTACGTCCAGTCCGATAGCGGCAAAGAAATCCGTAACATCGTGTTCATGGGCCAAGGGGAGCCCCTGTTGAACTACGATAACCTGATGCAGAGCATTCAAATCCTGAACCAGTCGGCAGAAGTGGGTATTCGGCACATCACCATTTCAACCTCCGGCATTGTGCCCCGCATCTACGATCTGGCCCGGGAAAACCGGCAATTAACGCTGGCCGTCTCGCTGCATGCCCCGGACGATGAAACCCGGGAGGCCATTATGCCCATCAACCGTAAATGGCCGCTGGATCAACTGATGCCAGCGCTTCATCACTATGTGGACACCACCGGCAAGCGCCTGACCATTGAATACATTCTGCTGGCCGGTGTCAACGATCAACCCGGCCACGCCCACGCCCTGGGAGAACTGCTAAAAGGGCTCAAGTGCAACGTGAACCTCATTCCCTACAACCCCATCGGTGATGGCTATGGGTACAAGCGGCCCTCCGGAAACGCCACCCACCGCTTCCGGGAAGTGGTGAGCAGTTATGGCAAAAAAGTGACCATTCGGGTGGAGCGTGGTGTGGACATCGCCGCGGCCTGCGGACAGCTGGCCAATAAAGTTCAGACCGGGCTTTCCTAGCTCGGCTAAGCCCACAAATCCAGACGTCTGGCGGCATCCGAGGTCACCCAGACGGCCTGGGGCTCTTCCAGCCCGGCCAGATACGACAGGCCGTTCACCCCCAGCAAAATGGGGATGGTCATCAGCATGCCCATCTGCTCCAGGGCGGTTTGTCTTGGGGGTTGTGCTTTTCGCCCCGCTGAGGGACTTTTACCCGTAAAAGCGGGGTTGTTCAAATGTTGACCGAAATTTTGGGGGGTGGCAGTATCCACAGCCCGGCTGCGTAGTGAAATCATGACGAACCCGCCTCTTTTATAGCAAATTTTTGAGTCGAACAATTAAGGAAAATGGATGTTGGGAAACCCTAAGAACCATTCATTCGTATTCAAGATGACTGAGAAATGTCTAACCTTGTTCCAGAGGTTGAAGATCCGGAAAACTGTTTTTGATGGTTTTTGAGTTTTGGCTCAACCATTCAAAAAGTCTTGCCATTATAGATGGTTTTTCCTGAATAGAAAAGTACTCCATCGAGTGATAGACAAGAGCAAAGCGCAAGTGTGAATTTTTTTGAAGCGCCCTGAATCTTTTTTTCAGAGGATTGTTTCCGGCGGGGTAATGCGCTGAAAAGCATTGATTTGAGCGCCAAAGGACGATTTCAGGAATGTCACCCGTCAAAGCATGGGACACGGAAATCGCCATCCGTGCTCTCCTTACCAAAACGCCCAAACGCAGAACAGACGGCACTCTCGAACAATCCGGCCCCGTTGGCGAACTGGCACGCCTCTATCATCCCCATCCGGCAAACACAAAGCTTTTTAGTTTGCTTTCGGTGCTTTTTTCATATCATGGTCACAAAGTTTTGTTGCAATTAGTACAAACGAGCAACTTTCCTCCTTCACCGTTATTGATAGCAATATCAAGCTCGTTAGCTACTAGGGTGTTATGGTAACGACAACGCTAAACAGTATTACCTTGCCGTCCAGATGGTCCAAAGGGAATTCTATCCCCCTGCGCTTTGGATCTGGAGGCACTGGCCTTGCCAAAGTGGCCAGGTCAGAGGTACCGCAGGAGGCGGTGGTTCGAGGGTACCGTTTTGCCAGCTTCGTCAAAAATCGTTTGTTGGCGGGCAAGCTGTTTAACAACGACATCCGCTGGGGCGGTTTATCCCTGGAGGATATGGCCAGTCGGGTGCAAACCCTGTTGGGCGTTTACTTGCTGCAAGGCTATTACGCCATCAAGGACGACAAGCACCCCTGGGAAACCAATGGCCGAAACGCGGTAATCTGGATGATGACCCTGCTGCTGCAAAACCTGGCCAAAAGTGAGAATTACGGGGTGAATACCCTGCTCTTCAACCCGTTTATGCGGCAGAAAGGGTATCTCTCCTCGGAAATGTCCGGGCTGCAAAAATTCCTGGATCACGGGCGCATGGACGTGGATTACCTGGATATCCTGCAAGATGCCGGTATCAAAATCAGCAATGACGAGCTGAAAGGCGCCCGAAAGGGTAAAAAAGCGCTGTGGGCGTCCTCCTGGCTGGACGCCAATAAAACCGATCTCATTAAAAAGCGATATCGAGACCTTCATCACAAGATACAGGAAAACGCCAAGGCCATTGCCGACAACAAGCCCCTTCCCCACATCCTGACCCCGATGGAAGAGGCCATCGAAAAAGAGATCCCCCGGTTTTTCAAACGAATAAATGGCTGGAACCTTTTATCTACAGGGCTTGTCGTTGGAGCCACCATTTATTTCATCGGCGGGGTGGCCATGGATATCGTCAACAAAGTCATCTCTCCGTTAGACAAGGACTTTGAAGGCAACAAGAACCTTCCTCCCGATCAAATTCACAAAAACCCCATCCTGGCCAAAACCCACCCCCCTCAGAGTCCCTTCACCAACAGTTCCCTTCCCTCCAACCCAAGTAGCATCACCACTCCCCCCATCCAATTTTTTCAGAGTTATGTGAGTCACCGCCGCCATAGCAACCCATCCGCCCTTCCCGGCGCCACGCTTCCCGGAGGGCTCCACTGATGGGTATGCTTCCCATGGCTATGCAGCTGAATCCCTGGGCCCAACGGGCGCTGGCCCAGTCAGTCAACCTGGGCTACGCGGGCCGGGGTGCCTATCGGGTTCATGAAACCAACCCCGAGCGCAAAGGGGACTATTGGTTCCGGGACTTCGGCATGGTCATGGCCTGCACCTATATGACCGAAATGGGCTTCCGGGGAACCGAGCGGTTTTACACCATGCCCCTGCTGACCAACGCCCTGGAGCTGCATGCCCTGAACACCAAGCTGGGGCAGAAGCGGGTCATCCCCACCTTTGACACGGTGGAAATCCGGAATGAGACGGCCCCCGCCCGGAATGGGGTCGCCGCCGCGCGAACTGAAACGGCCCAACTGCTGAATTCCACCGCGTTATACCCACGGGCCTGGAACTATGCCGAGCTGCCCGAAGCGCTGCGTGAAAAGATGATGGGCACCCTGATCCGCAACAGCGCCGAGCTGGTGCCTCAAGTACTGCAGGAAGAAGCCCTGAATGAAATCAAGGCGCTCCAGGACAAGAATTCTCCGCTCTATGACACCCTGCGCCAGCTCATCACCCATCCGCTCAACCCGGAGAATGGCTCTCAGGTGGAAGCGTTTATTGCGGAAACGGCCAAACTGGGTAACCATCGGGCTGATTTGGAACGCATCGCCAAAATTGACAACAAAGCCCTGGCCAAGGCGGAAACGCAAACGCTCTTTCAAAAGCTCTCCGCCGGTCACCCGGACAAACAAACACTGAAAACCCACATCCACCAATCCGTTCAATTACTCAAAACGGAGCAGTTGGGTATTCTCATCAACCACCTGGATCGCAACCTGAACTTTCAGCACTATCTGGAAAGCAACTTTTTAAAACCCAAAGCGGAAGTCCTGAAGCCCAAAGGCCTCATTGAACCTCGAAACTTCCAGTTGCCGGAAGCCCTGGCCCCAAAGAATCCCTTCAGCGCCGTGGATGAAATGTCCGACATTGTGTCCGATCGCATGCGCTTCTATATCAACAAGCTCCATGGCCTGCAGCACAAAGGAAAAGCCGATTTACGCAATCTGGCTGAAAAAGTGCGCAGGCTGCCTCTGGATCAGCGGGAAAAAGCCTTTACCAAGGGCATTCAGGAAATCGAGAACTTGCAGTTTCTCTACAAAAAAGAGTCCCTGACCGACTTTTGGCATGCCTCCACCAACCAGGATATTTTGAAACGGATGCAGGAAGAAGGGCTGGATCATAACGCCATTCAGGATCGCATCAAACGGGATAACCTGACGCTGCAAACCATCCTGCAGGGCATCCATAAAAGCAAAAAGCAGCAGGGCAATCAGGATCAAAAGCTGAAGTTTCAGGAAGAATGGGCGAAAGAAAACGAAAAAGTATGGCGCAACTGGGAAGATGAATTCCGAAATGAAAAAGGCCGGTTGCAAGCCTTCCTGACCAATCCAGGCGAGCGGCCCCACAAGCCCCGGGGATATATTTCCATGAACCAGCTGAACAAAAAGCTGGGACATTTTGAAAGCTGGTTTGAAACCATTTCCAAAAGCCTCCAGATCAAAAATATGATGCTGGACAGCCTTTGGCAGCATTTGGGCGCCGATTTGCTACTGCAGGTCAAGAAGAAAGTAAAAACCGCGTTTGAGGACGTCAACAAATTACCTTATGAACACTTGCCCCGCTACACCGACGGCCCCCTCAAAGGTCAGCCCGTGGAGAAATGGAAACTGCTGGAAGCCCGCTTGCAGGATATGGGCTTGCGCCACTGGCTGGATGATGGCGAAATCAGGCATTTAAGCCAGGATTTGGGTCAGCATTTACCCAAAATGTCCAGCGCCACCGGGGCGGTCAAGGATCTGGAACAACACAGCGTGGAATCGGTGATGGGCAAGGTCAAAAAGACCATTTGGGCGCATCTGACCGGTGATATGGATTACAGCCACCTGAACGACTCGTTCTGTCCGAACCTGAAAGCCCAACTGGACAGCAAACTGGCCGCGCTCAGCCCGGAAGAGCAACTCGCCCTGAAAGCCGGAAAAATCCGGGGCAAGCTGTTTCGACAACTCACCAACACCGATGCCTTCGGCAACCCGCTCGCCAACCCGAAAGAAGAGGGCCTGGAAACCCTGCTGAAAAAAGTACTGAACGAAAAGAATCTGCACACCATTGAGAATCAGCTGGGCCAAAAGGTTAAAAGCGCGGAATGGACCATTAAAAGCCTGATCACCGATGGCCTGCAAAGCCACATGGTCAAGTCCGCGGTGAATAAAATCCAGAGAAACGGCACCTGGCCCAAAATTCTGACCACGGTTGGGCTTAACTTCATCTTCTACGGCTGGCTGGCCAGTCGCTTTGACAACAAAGTCCTGCAACCCTACCAGGAAAAGCTGGTGGCTCAAAAAGGCACAGCGCAGGATATTGTCAACGCTGGCTATCTGGGTACTTTGCCAGCACTGGCCGTTCTATCCCAGGCCTGGGACAAAACCACCCTGCCATTCCTGAAAGGCCTGAGACACATGAACCACTTCAGCCGCTTTGCCACCGTCGGCGGTGTGGCGCTGGGCGTGTTTGCGGGATCTTCCTATGGTCTGCTGAAAGTGCTGGAGAAAAAATCCGCGCCTCAGCCCGGCTACCCCAAAAAACCGGCTCCCGCCCCAGCAGGGCCCAAACCATCACCCGCCCTGCAGCCGACTTTCAACGCCCTGTCTAAACCGGCCAGCAGTGCTGTACCAGCCTTCACGCCGGTAAGCCCCTTCAGCACTCAGGCTCCACCCAAGAGCTTTCCCTTTCAGCCCTACCGGCCCCAGCCACCCGGATTCACACCCCCTGCGGCACTGAACCGGCCAAACCCGGGCTCGCATATCCCCTATCCCCAAGGCGTTAAAGCGCAACCGACCCCTTAAAAGGCCAGACCTCCCGGACCAGGGGGTCCAGACTATGGACTAGGACTGCGCTGCGCGCACCTGACTGATGGCCTGCGCCTCAGATTCCCAGATATCCAGCACCCGATCCATGTGGGTTATTTCCATGAGATTGGACACTTGCTTATTCAACCCGAACAGGGTCAAATTGCCTTTGATTTCCCGGCAGAGCTTCAGCAAGGAAATTAAAACGGCAATACCAAAACTGTCCAGCGTCTGCACCTGTGACAAATTTAGCACCACATGCCGGTGACCTTCCATAAGCAACTTGGCGACATGGTTTTTCAAGACCATGGTCTTGGGATAGCCGAACTTATCGTCTATCACGTCCACCACAACGCAGTCCGGCAAAAAACGATTGGACAAATCCATCCAACAACTCCCGTCAGGCAACATTTTCTATCATACCATTTTTGCCCGATCCGATTGGCCAGTGCGGCCTCCGCTTTCAGCAACAAAACACACCACAAGAGGCTCCTCTCCCGGCTCGCAGGCCCTTCTCCTGAGTCGCAATCTCCATTTTCGCTTCCAGGGTACCCCAGCGTCCCAGTTCGCTGGGTCCGGCCTTGAGCATTCCGTTTTTTGGATTCCTCGAAATAGGGGAGCAATCCATTCCCCAAAACGGGCATAATAAGTTAAATTGGGATTGTCAAGAAATAACAGACTTTCTTTGCTTTAAAGGCGCCTGACCCCGCATCTGTGTTTTTGCTCCGTAGTGCCACAGTCAGCGCCGCTGAAGACCCTCAACACTCCACGCAATGAACGTGCCAATTGAGAACAGCCCATGATTGAACGGATATTTGCCGCCCCCAAAGGCCCAGCGCTTGAAGCCGGAATTCAATTCGCCCTGACTCACGGGCTGGACTATGAAATTCCGACCTTTTACCACGTGGAAAACCTGGACAACCGACACCAGGAGATCCTCCGTTATCGTCATCTGCTGAAGGATTTTCGGGGCATTCTCTCCATGCACGGCCCTATTTTTGACACCAACGTGGTCAGCCTGGACCCGGAAATCCTGAAAGTGTCCCGGCATCGCTACAAACAGGCCATTGAGGTGGCTAAGGCGCTGGATGTGCGCTATCTGGTCTTTCACTCCCAGTGGACCCCCATTTACAGGGCCGCCAATGCCACTTACATGTGGCTGAACAAGGTGACTGACTTTTGGGAAAGGCTATTAGAGGAAGAGGTTCGGGACACCAACCTGACCATTGTGATTGAAAACTTTCTTGATGACAGTCCCGAGTCCATTCACGCCCTGCTCAGCCGGATTAACTCGCCCCATCTCAAGGCCTGCGTGGATATCGGGCACATTAATATTTTTTCCAAACTCTCTCCCATTGACTGGCTGCAAGAACTGGGGAGTCAGGTGGCCTACATCCACGCCCACAACAACGGGGGAGCGCTGGATAGCCATGATTCCTTTGAAAAAGGCCTGATTGACATGCCCGGGTTCCTGAACCATCTGGCCCTACTGCCCCAAAAGATCCATCTGGCCATTGAAACCTCCACCCTGGAAGGCTTGGCCAGTAGCTACGCCATGATAGCCCCTCATCTTGCCGTCCAGAAAGAGCAATTCGGAGCCAAGAGCTTCCTGATCTAGGGCTCGGGGATTGAAACTGCCAACCGGAGCAGCCAGGGCAGACCAAAATCCCGGGGCAAGCCAAAATCAGGGCTGATTGAAACCGGCTCAGGGGGGACGCTCTTCTCTGCCGTCTATGCCAAGCAGGGGCTTTACTGGATTTGGGCCCTATTTACTTTGGGTTTAATTTACTTTGGACTCTATTTACTTTTCCAGCCCGATATAGCGCCCCAGATGGATAGCCCAATGGGAGCGACACCCATAAGCGCGGCGATGGGCAGTAAGGGATGGATAATCAAGCCGAAAAGACCGACCACCAGACTCAGTGGCCACAAAAGAACCCCTGTGGCCAGACCGCCCGTGCCGAACGCCATAGCCTTACCGCCACCACCGAACTGCACAGGCTTAGTGCGGGCATTCGGGGCAGGCAAACGCGTGAACTGGTCGTCGCCCGATGGGGCAGCGTTCCGGGACAATGGGCCAAGCATTGGCTGAACCCCTCTCGCGGGGCGGGGAAACGATGAGTCCGCCAAGGGGCGGGGAATGTTGGACGGTAATACGGACAGCATAATGACTGGCCTTTCTGGCAAAGCAATTTGCAGGCTTGGAAATGGACAAGTACTGGTATAAAACCGCAACACGAATTTTGTTGCTAGCCAAAAACGGATGACGGCAATCTGTCCTACTCCAATCTACCTTACTACAACCTGCCTTACTACAATCTCTCTAAACTTCAATCCTTCCACGATCCCGCTTGCTCATACTTTTTACCACATTGTCTATGTGTGTAATTTATTTTTGACACAACCTTGTTAAAATCAGTGAAATTGATTATAACTAGGCAGCAAGTGGTTAGTCGTTTAATTATGAAATGAGTAGAGTTTAACCGTGATTATCCCACCAGTGTATGAGTCCGGGTCCTTGCTTGACGCCATTTTCAGGCAAAGTTGCGCAGGTGTGGGACTGGTAGATACCAGTGGCTATTTTGTCAGTGTCAATCCCCGACTTTGCCAAATTACCGGCTATACCGAATCTGAACTGTTGCAGCGCACGTTCGGCAGTATTACCCATCCGGATGATCTGGCCGTTGATGATCAGCAGGCCGCACGGCTCTTTAAGGGCGAAATCGAGAACTATGAGCTGGAAAAGCGTTATATCCGAAAATCGGGAGATTGGGTCTGGGTTTATATTTCCTGTTCACTGGTTAAACCGCCCACCCACACCGAGGCGGACCATGCCACGGAATCCCCGCTGGGGTTGGCCGTGATCCAGGATATTACGCAGCTAAAACAGAAAGAAGCCGAATTGATTGAAAGCCAGAAGAGGCTGGAGACCAGTGAGGCCCACTTTCGCTTCGTCACCGATAGCGTTCCTGTCATGATCTGGCTGACGGACGCCAGCCTGAACACGACTTATCTTAATCAGGCCTGGCAAGAATTTACCGGCCTCACCCCGGAAGAACTCCTGTCATCAGGCTGGCTGACCCAAATTCACCCGGAAGAGCGAGAGAGTGTGCGACAGGCATTCCTGCAGGCCGCTGACCAGCGTGCGCAAATCTCGCTGGAGTATCGGTTAAAACGAAAAGATGGTGAGTACCGCTACATGTCCGAAGCTGGCATTCCTTTGACCACTGACAACGGAGATTTTCAGGGTTATATCGGGTATGTCATCGACATCACCGAGCGCAAGCAGGCAGAGTTTGTTATCACCCAAAATGAGTCCACCTGGCGGGCGCTGGCCAATTCCATTCCCCAGCAAGCATGGATGGCCGACGCCGAAGGCTACCGATTCTGGCTGAATCAACCGTACCTGGACTACACCGGCTCGACCATGGAGGCGTCTCAAGGCTGGGGGTGGACTTCGTTCATTCGGGAAGATCAGGCCGAGGCGCTGGTGGAGAACATCCGGCTTGCCAGCCATACCAAAGCCCCGTTTGAGGCGACTGTGGCCATACGGGCTAAAAATGGACAGTATCGATGGTTTCTGTCCCGCGCGATGCCCATTGAAAATGCTGACGGAGAGATCATACGCTGGTTTGGCACCAATACGGACATCCACGAGCTGCAGGAGATGCAAGAGGCTCTGGAGCGCAGCCAAAGGCAACTGGCCATCAGCAACCGGGATTTGGAACAATTCGCCGCCATTGCCTCCCATGACTTGCAGGCGCCCCTGAGAAAAGCCAAGAGCTTTTGCGAAATGATCCGGCCCCGCCTGCAGGTCCAGCTCGACCCGGAAACCTACAGCCTGATGGGTCGGATTCATGCATCGCTGGAAAGCATGCAAAGTCTGGTTTCAGATTTATTATCGCTGTCGCAGGTGTCCACTGAGGCCCAGGCCTTTGATTTGATTGATCTTTCCCCCATTTTAAAACGCGTTATCACCACGCTATCGGATTTAATCGAGGAAACAGGGGCCGTCATCCAAATCAAGCAACTCGTTCAGGTCTATGGGGATGGGGAACAGCTGACCCTGCTAATCCAGAATCTGCTGGAAAACGCCATTAAATACCAGCCGCCCGGACAGAAGCCGCAGGTTGAAATTGAGGCCATCAATCCCGAGCGCCACTTGTGCCAGATATCCGTGCGTGATAACGGCATTGGCTTTTCTCAAAGTCAGGCGGAACGAATATTTCGACCCTTTGAGCGCCTGCACGGGAAGTCCAGCGCTTATCACGGCAACGGCATTGGTCTGGCCATATGCCACCGGATTGTGGAACGACACAACGGCCACATCTGGGCCACCAGCAGCCCGGGCCAAGGCTCGGTGTTTGTAATTCAGCTGCCCGTACCCACCCTGGCGGCCAGATAGTCACTGGCGGGTTCGTCCGATCCACGCCCGCTCCCCAAAGAAAGTCCGCAGGGCTTCATCTTCAAATGCAACAATGTTAAAATAAAGCGTTAAAATAAAACGCTATAAAAATAGAGCGTGCCCCAAAATCGCAAAAATCGTCTGGCCAGCAATCTTGCGGCATGGCGATACCAGAGCGCCCCGGTGGCAGCCCTTCCATGGCGTGTTTCCCCTGCGCCGTGCTTACCCTGCAGCGACTGGCCCATCATCCCCCCAAAAAAAGTTCGACTTCAAGCGAAAGGATTCCCGCTTTGCCATCAGCCTCTCCCGATTCCACGTCCCGAATAAACAGTATCGACATCGTGCGAGGGCTGGCCATCACCCTGATGACCGTGGATCACGCCCGTGAGTTTTTCTTTAAACGGATTTCCCTGTCTGATCCGCTGTGCGTGGGCTGCCTGCCCCCCGAAGTCTTTTTTACCCGCTGGCTGACCCATTTTTGCGCCCCCACCTTTGTCTTTCTGGCCGGGGTCTCCGCTTATCTATACAGCCAAAAACCGGGCCTCAGCAAAAAAGACTTGTGCCAGTTCCTCATCACACGGGGTTTTATTCTCATCTTGCTGGAAATCACCCTCATCAACGTTTCCTGGACGTTTATCGTCCCCCCCACCACCTTGTACCTGCAGGTCATCTGGGCCATCGGAATGAGCATGATCGCCCTGGCAGGAATGATATGGCTCCCTCGCCCCCTGCAGATCCTGATCACCGCTTTGCTGATTGCCGCTCATCCGTTGCTGGACAACGTTCATTTTATGGAAGGCACCCCGCAACACGTTCTCTGCTCCATCCTGCATGAGCGCAACCTGATTCCCATTACCGACACTTTCAAAATACGGACCTCCTATCCCCTGATTCCCTGGATTGGCATGATGAGCGCCGGTTTTTTGACGGGTCCCTTGTTTAATAAAACCATCCCCGCCCGGCAACGAAAGCGTTGGCTGCTTTGGGGAGGGACTGCGCTGCTATTGGGGTTTGCCATCCTCCGGTGGGGCAACCTCTACGGAGAAGCAGGTCTGTTTACCCCGGCTGCGGGCCAGCCGCTGCAAACCCTGATGTCTTTTGTCAACCTGACCAAATACCCGCCCTCCTTTTTATTCACCCTGATGACAGTGGGTGGAACCTGCCTGGCGCTGGGCTGGCTGGAAGGCCCCCGAAACGCTGTCACAACCGTGCTACTCCAGTTTGGGCGTGTGTCCATGTTTTACTACCTGCTGCATTTGTACCTCCTGCACGGGGCAGCCTTCATAGCAGCCCGACTGTGGCCACCTTCTGCTGGGGAAAAGTTCAGTGTGCCGGACATTGGATGGGTGTGGCTAATTGCCGCAGCTTGCCTGCTCATGTCTTACCCTTTGATTCAGCAATACGCCGCCCTGAAAAAACGGCATCCCAACAGCTGGCTGCGCTTCTTCTAACAATTACCGTTAGTAGTCACAGTCCGAGAAAAAGCCGTCTTCACAGCATCCCAAGCCAAAACCCGGTCTGATAAACCAGGAAAGGGAAGGGAGACGGCACAACAGGCTGTCACCATAGCGGGGCCCGAAAATTCCTATTTATAACTTGCCTTCTAATTTGTCTGTTTTTAATTGCTTATTTTCCAATACGCATAAATGGATGTTTAACAGTTGCGCAAATATGTTACACCTGTTACATTAACCATTGTCCCAGCTCTGCGCAAAATTTTCGTGCTGCAAAAGTAAGGTCTCTCCTAAGGAGTCTCACGATGAAATGGCTCGTTTTTTCCTACTCATTGCCTTCCAATCTCACGGCAGCCTCCAGGGTTCGCATTTGGCGAAAATTACGCAAGTCGGGTGCCATTTCCCCCAAGCTGGGTGTTCATGTTTTACCCTACAACGATGACTGCGTGGAGACGGTTCGCTGGCTAGCCGCCGAAGTGGAGCAGGAAAGCGGTGAAGCCATTGTCATGCAGGTCGATCGGTTTGAAAATCTGCCGGATGACAAGGTAATCGATATTTTTCGGAATGAGCGCATGGCGGATTACCGGCAAATTGAAGCGTTCATCAGTGAATTGGAAGCGCTGCTTGAAACACAACACGCTGAGCAGGCCAAGGATCCGAATAAAGTGGTCTCCATTAAGCGGGATATCCGCAAGGCCAAAAAAAATATTGATGAAGTCGCTCGGGTGGATTTCTTTAAAATCTATGATAAACGGCGTTTGCTGGATCGGTTGCACCATCTCCAAAAAACCTTGCTAACCGGCAATTTAATCCTGATGTTCTTCTTTTCCATGGGCGGGCTCAACGCATCGACCCTGCGGGAAATGATGGATGAACTTCAAGGTGAGCAAATGGAAGTCTCTCAAAATAACGACGTTAAACTTAAGCGACCCCAGGTAAAATAATCTCAATTCTTATCAGTTCTAAACTCTCGATATTTATCCTCAGTCAATTAAAGATATAGAGCGGTCACTATGCAAAGACACCGGCTCTTTGCTTTGGCCTGCGTTTTTACACTCAGGCAATCCAGTCTATTTGCACAAAAAATCTCGCAGGGCGCAGGCTCACCTTGCAAATCTGATTTAAATACCGAAACAAGGAACAACTGGCATGAACCTGATCAAGAAATCCATTTTTATTCACTGTGCCCTAATCACGTTGTTTTTAACGGGCTGTCAGGCGCCTCATGAAAGCAAGGAGCCAGAATACACCTATCAGGTGAGCAAGCCTCTGGTAAAGGATATGAAGCTGAATGACGAATATGTTTGCCAGATTCGAGCCATTCAACATATTGAGCTGCGCTCGCTGGAAAAGGGGTATTTGCAAAAAAAATTCGTAGACGAAGGACAACTGGTTCGGCAGGGACAACTGCTCTTTCAGATCAAGCCGAATGTTTACAAAGCCGATGTTGATAAATCCGAGGCTGAAGTGGATCTGGCTGAAATTGAGCTAAAGAACAACAAGGCATTGGTGGAAAAAGATATTATTTCCAAAAGTGAAGCGGCCATGTCTGCCGCCAAATTAGCCAAAGCCTCGGCGGAACTGGAGATGGCCCAGACGCATCTGGGTTTTACTGAAATTCGGGCCCCTTTCAGTGGGTTGATTGGCAGGTTCGGAGACATCCGGATTGGCAGTTTGCTGGATGAGGGAGATCTGCTGACCACGTTGAGTGATAACCACAGAATGTGGGTGTATTTCAACGTTCCTGAAGCCCGTTACCTGGACTATATGAAACGCAGACGGAACAATATTGCCCAGACCGTTCAATTGAAGCTGGCCAACAATGACCTGTACCCTGAAGCCGGAACGATCGAAACGATTGAGTCCGATTTTAACAATACATCGGGAAACATTGCATTTCGAGCGAGTTTCAACAATCCCCGTACACTCTTGCGTCACGGAGAAACCGGGACTATCCTGTGGCCAAAGTTAATCAAACACGCTGTCATTATTCCCCAGAAATCAACATTCGAAATATTAGACAAAAAATTTGTACTGGTAGTCGATAAAAATGGCGTCCTCCACGAGCGCGAGATTGAAGTGGCCGAGGAGGCCCCCAATATCTTCATTCTCAAGTCGGGTCTTAGCCCGGACGAAATGTTCTTGCTTGAAAGACAAAGCAAAATCTACAAAGGGGACAAAATTAAATACAGGATGATAGACCCCAAAGCTGTCATCAATCACCTGGAATTGTATGCCAATTAACTGAGATTTTTATCACGATGTTTCAGAATATACTTAAAAGACCGGTTTTAGGTCTGGTCATCTCAATATTTATCGTATTTTTGGGCTGTCTTTCCATTCAGCAACTGCCTATCTCACAGTTTCCACAAATCGCGCCCACAGTGGTCAACGTCTTCATTGCCTATCCGGGCGCCAGTGCGGATGTCCTGACAAAATCCACCTTAATTCCGCTAGAGGCGGCCATTAACGGCGTTCCGGGCATGCGTTATATGGCCTCCGACGCGACCAGTGCCGGTGAGGCGACGCTGAGACTGGTTTTTGAACCCGGAACCGATTCAAACCAGGCCGTGGTCAACGTGAAAACACGGGTGGATAGGGTCATGACCTCTCTGCCCGAGTTGGTGCAACGAGAGGGTGTCATCTTATTACCGCTCCAACCCTCCATGTTGATGTACATCGATTTATATTCTGAATCCAAAAATATCGATCAAAAATACCTTTTTAATTACGCCTACACCAAGCTGATTCCCGAAATTCAACGCATAAACGGGGTGGCCAACGCCAGCTTGCTGGGTACCCGGACCTACTCCATGAGAATTTGGTTAAAGCCAGACAGGTTGAGGGCTTACAGCATCTCTCCGGAAGAAGTGGTCAAGGCGATTAGCGAACAAAGTATTATTGCCCGTCCCGGCAGGTTGGGTCAAAGTTCCGGGAAAAAAGCCCAGGCAACGGAGTACGTTCTTGACTATGAGGGTCGCTACAATGAGCCCAAGCAATACGAGAACATCATTATCAAAAGTTCCGAGTTTGGAGAAATGGTCAAGCTCAAGGATGTCGCCGAAGTTGAACTGGGAAGCGAATTTTATGACATCTATAACACGCTGGATGGCAAGCCGTCCGCCTCGCTCATACTGAAGCAAACACCCAACAGCAATGGGGCGGCCGTCATCAAAAATATCAAGGAAAAGATCAAAGAGCTTGAAAAAGATTTTCCAGACGGCATCAAAGTCAAATACAGTTACGATGTTTCCAAATTTCTGGACGCTTCAATTGAGCAGGTAGTGGATACCATCAGAGACGCGTTTATTTTGGTAACCCTGGTGGTATTTTTATTCCTGGGGGATTGGCGATCTACCATCATTCCCATTATCGCGGTACCCATTTCCCTGATTGGCGCCTTTTTCGTGCTGCTTCTATTTGGAATGTCCATCAACCTGATTACCCTGTTTGCGGTGGTTCTGGCAATCGGGATTGTGGTAGACGATGCCATTGTGGTGGTAGAAGCCGTCCACAGTAAAATGGAGGAAGATCCCACACTCTCTCCCTACGCTGCCACCCAAAAAGCCATGAAGGAACTGGGGGGAGCCATTATTGCCATCACCCTGGTTATGATTTCCGTATTCTGTCCGATTGCCTTTATGAGTGGCCCTGTGGGCGTATTTTACAGGCAATTTTCCATTACCATGGCCAGTTCCATTATCATTTCGGGGTTAGTGGCGCTCACCCTGACGCCTGTACTGTGCGCGATGGTTCTCAGAAATCATGGCAGCCACGGCAATCATGACAGTCACGGCGAACACGCCAGCCACAAAAAATCCAGGAATTTATTGAAACGCGGGATCGATCAATTCAATGTGCTTTTCGATAAATTGACGCAACGCTACATGTGGCTTCTGGATAAAATTGTCACCAAGCGTGTCATCACCTTCGGGGTTATCGTATTATTTGCAATCGGGATTTTTATTTTTAACAAAATCGTCTCCTCAGGCTTTGTACCCAGTGAAGATCAAGGCACCATTTACGCGATTGTGCAAACGCCCCCCGGCTCGACCCTGGAATATACCAACCAGGTCGTGAGTCAGTTACAAAAAATTTCCGAAAAAGTAGAGGGGGTCGAATCCGTCACCTCAATGGTGGGCTATGAGATTATGACGGAAGGTAGGGGCTCCAACGCCGGCACCTGCCTGATCAACCTGAAAAGCTGGGAAGAAAGAAAAGAGAGTGTGCATGACATCATTGAGGCGCTGGAGAAAAAATCCGAGGCCCTGGGCGCCAAGGTGGAATTTTTTGAACCACCTGCCATTCCCGGCTTCGGTACCTCTGGCGGGTTTTCCTTGCGCCTTCTCGACAAATCGGGTGAAACCAATTACCAGGAACTTGAAAAAGTCACTCAGGAGTTTATGCGCAATCTGGAAAAACGAAAAGAAATTCGAGGCCTGTTTACTTTTTACAACGCCACATACCCGCAATACAAAATCAAAATAGATAACCAATTGGCCATGCAAAAGGGCGTATCCATCAACAACGCCATGGAAAATTTGAATATTCTCATCAGCGGTTCCTACGAGCAGGGCTTTATCCGGTTTGGACGCTTTTTCAAAGTGTTCACCCAGGCCGCACCGGAGTACAGAAGGAATCTGGATGACCTGAACAATTATTTTGTCAAGAACGATCACGGCGAAATGGTTCCATACAGCTCCTTTATGACCACTGAGAAAACACAGGGGGCCAATGAAATTACCCGCTATAACCTCTATAACTCGGCGGTCATTCGGGGCTTTCCCGGCAATAACTTCACCTCGGGCGATGCCATTGACGCCATAAAAGACGTGGCGCTGAAAACCCTCCCCAGAGGCTACGATATTGCCTGGGAGGATCTCTCATACGATCAGGCCAAGCGAGGAAATGAATTTGCCGTTATCTCCCTGATCGTGGTGCTATTTGTTTACTTGGTCTTGGCGGCTCAGTACGAGAGCTTTGTATTACCCCTGGCCGTGCTATTATCCCTGCCCATCGGGATTTTTGGGTCTTACTTCATGCTCAAGCTCATGGGGTTGGCAAACGATGTCTACGCACAGATCGCGATCATCACGCTGATCGGGCTTTTGGGTAAAAACGCGGTGTTGATTGTCGAGTTTGCGGTGCAAAAGCGCAATGAAGGCTTATCCATACTGGAGGCTGCGCTTGAAGGGGCAAAAATGCGTTTCAGGCCGATCTTGATGACCTCCTTCGCCTTTATAGCCGGACTCCTGCCACTGGTCTTGTCGCACGGCGCGGGCGCGGTGGGAAACAGAACGCTGGGCTCTTCCGCCATGGGCGGCATGATTTCCGGGACCCTGATTGGCATCGTCATCATCCCCGGATTGTATTTTGCGTTTGCAACCCTGGTCGACGGAAAAAAGCTACTGCAGGATGAAACGCAGACCACCTTGACAGAAGCAATCGTCGGCAAAAAAGCCAGGAACAAGACACAGTTCAAAATACTCAGGCTGATGTTCAGGCGACTCATTCGCAAACTGAGAACCTCCCGGCAAATCAGCAAACCGGATTAAACAGTAGAAAACACGGAACCAGAAAAATCAGGAAAACCCTATGAAGTTCATAAAAATAATTGGCTTTCTATCGGCACTAACGCTCCTTGTATTGAACACGCAAGAGCCTGTGCTTGCGCGATCCTGGTTTCACCCCCTCAATCTGGTTCAAAAAGAGCCCAAATTTAACGTTCCTGACAAGTATCGCTACAGTCAGTCCAGCGATTCCCAGAACCCGGACGGCTTTGAGAGTGTAGGAGTGGAGAACGCCGCTCATATCAGCTGGCGGGAATTTTTCTCCGATCCCTACCTGATTCGTCTCATCGAAACAGCCCTGTCAAACAACCAGGAATTCAATATCTTTTTGCAGGATATCGAGATTGCCCGGAATGAGGTGAAGGAGAAACAAGCCGAATACTTGCCCAAAGTGGGCCTGGGGATGGGCATTGAAAACTATGCTGTGTCAAAAAACACACGGGATGGGGTGCTAGACAAAATTATTGACAGGAACGATCTGAATTCCCGCAATCTGGGTTTGAACATAGGCCCCAACATGACCTGGGAAGTGGATATATGGAAAAAGTTACAGAACGCCAAAGACGCGGCCAGAATGCGTTTAATGGCCCAATACGAAGGCCGGAACTATCTTATCTCACGATTGGTCGCTGAAATCGCCCGCTGTTATTATGAATTGATGGCCCTGGATAATTCCTTGAAGATAGTGGATGCAAACATTCAAATTCAGGAAAAAGCCTTTCTTAAAATGAAGTTGCTGAAGGAATATGCCAAAGCCAATAACCTGGCAGTGAACCGGTTTGAAGCACAGTTGCTGAAAACCAAAAGCCAACGGTTTGAAATCAGTCAAAAGATCGTTGAAAAAAAGAATCGCCTCAAGTTTTTATCGGGCTTGTATGATGGTGCCCCCATTCCCAGAAACTCCGAAAAATTAATGACCATGCAGGTTGACGAATTACAGGTCGGTGTTCCCACGCAACTGTTAGAAAACAGGCCCGATATTCGTCAGGCCGAATTTGCCATCAAGGCGGCGAAACTGGATCTAAAAAGTGTCCAGGCCAATTTGTATCCCAGCCTGAGTATTAACGCCAAGTCTGGCTTTTCAGCGTTTGGCTCCGCATTGCTATTCAATCCAAAATCCCTGGTCTACAATTTAATGGGGGATTTAACGGCTCCTGTTATCAACAGAAAGGCCATCATCGCCCGAATCGCCATTGCGGACTCCTATCAAACACAGGTGGTGCTGAACTACGAGCAAACCCTGCTACAGGCTTATACCGAAGTGCTGAATCAAATGTTAAACATCAAGAACATACAACAAAGCTACGAGACAAAACAAAGAGAAGTGCGCTTACTGGATGACTCGGTCACTATTGCCAATAATTTATTTCAATACGCAAAGGCCGATTATGTGGAAGTGTTGCTGACACAAGAAGAAAAACTCAATGCCGAAAAGGAACTGGTGGAGCTGAAAATGAATTTAATCGGCTCCAAAGTGGATCTGTATCGCGCGCTGGGAGGGGGCTGGCGTTAACCGCGCAGGGTCTTGCAGCGGATCAAGTCCTTGGGGTGATGATTTTGACCGGGGCCACTTCATAAATTCTTTTGCTCACATTGTCGGCCAAAAACAGGCGATGGAGCGCCGCATCATACGTCAACCCAAACTGGCCAGCGGTTCCGGTGGCCGTACTGCCCAAATCGGTCAGGTTGATTGATAAATAAGGAGCCATGGCCAGACTGTAGCTGCCAGTGCGAGGAATGCGGTAGAGATCCAGATAGTTATTGCCACCGGCCGCATAGACCTGATCGCGCACAACTAAAAAATCACCCGTGGTCGGCTCAATTTCAAAGCCGCCTATTTGAGAAGAAGTTGCGATGGCGCTGGGCAATTGCCACTTGTTACCCGTTTCGGTCTGGGGCGCGGTAGAGTCCGGGCCGTTCAACTCCACGATTTTGAAAAATCCGTCATTATCCACCCGGGTAATGTAAAGGCGTCGGTTCTTGGGATCAAAAGCCATAAAAAGCCTGCTGGACTGCGCCGTTACAAAGGTGGCGCTGGCCCCGCCCGCCACTTCGGTCAGGGGGCTGATACTGTTCAGGTTATAGCGATGATAGCGTTCACTGGTGGTATTGCTAATGGCGTGAAGCGTGTTACCGTCGTCTTCAATGGCCACTCCTCGGGCTGTATATTTGCCGTCATTCAGGGCGTAAGGCTGATTAATAAACACCCCGTTGCGCTCGGTGGTGTAAAGAATTGAATGCGAGTCACTGCCGATAATTAATCGATCATGGGCGGCGTCCCAGGCCAAATCCACGGTGTTGAAGCCAGCGGGCCACATGTTATTGACCGTACTGTCAAAGGAAAAAGACTGGACCAGTTGGGTGTCTTTCACCCCCGGGGACACCGCCGCCAGATTGCTGCGCACCGGGCCGGGCGGGGCAGCGATAAAAATATACTGGGGCAGGGTTCGCAGGGTCTCGGGCCTTCCGGTGCCCGTGGTGAAGTTAAAGTTGTTCAATATCACTTTACTGGCGTAAGTAGGGTTTAAGGAATTGGCGGTCGCCCCGAACCATGAGTTTGCAGCGGTGCCACAGCTCACCTGAGTCTGGGTGGTGTCGCCGCTTCCCAGCACCCCGTTGGCGTTATTATCCACGTAATCAATACAATTGTTGGCAGACTGGGCAAACAAAAACCGGGGCCCACTGGCATTAACCAGCCGGTACTTGTTAAAGCCGGAAATGCGGTAAGGAGAGCCCCAGGTGGCCCCGCCATCGTCGGAACGTTTGATGTAGGGGAACGTGCCCCCCGACTGCTGCAAGGGACAGCTGGTATCGGTGCTGGCCGTTTGCACGCTGCTGTAATAACAGATGCCGTAGACTTTTTTGACCGCATCCCCGGTACTGGAATCGTAGGTGGTGTATTCCAACCGGTTGCGGAAAGAATTGGGACTGATGTAGGCCCCCCGGTGCAAATCCTCCCGAATGTCATCGATCAGGCTATGCACTTCGCTGGCCAGCTTGAACCGCTCGTTGAGGGAGACGGAGCGGAGATTGGCCCCAAAGAGCAAGTTCCCCATGGAAAGCACCACAAAGCCCATCAGGGCCATGGCAATCAGCATTTCCACCAGGGTTAAGCCGGGCAGTCTTTTTTGAACCGTCAAACGCTGAAAGCAGGCCATGGGGTTAAGTCCTTTTCTTAATGGAAAGCGCCTGAATATAGGGATCGTCATTGACCGTGTTACTGTTGGGAGATATGGTGATGTCCAGATTGCCATCGGTTACCATCACGTCAAACATTTGCACGTTGGCGCAAAAACTCTGGCTGCCACAATATGGGGGGGCAAAATATGGATTACCCGGATTCATTAACTTTCCTTCCATCACAATATCCATGAGTCGTGTTGATGCGACTGAATTATCAGCAAAGTACAACTTGACCGTGTATAACCCTGTGGAAACCGGGGCGCTATAGGTGATTGATGCACCGTTACGATACCAGCCCCCCCGGTAAATATCGGCATCCCGGTGAGAGGGCAGGTTAGTGATGGCCTGGGCTGGATAATTGGTATACACGCTGCTGGCGTTATTAATGCCGGGCACCATGGCAGCCCCATTGTAGAGAACCCAGGGGTTCCACCACTGCCCGGAGGAGTCCATGTAGCCTGCTTGTAGAGAGTCAAAACGAACCCGCAGGGTGTTTCGGGTCTGGATAACTTTGGTACTGTAGCGGGGGGCATTGGCCGCATCGGCAGCGGTGTTGTACAGGTAATAAAACACGGTTTTCTGGAAGCTGTCCGAAGCCCCGGCATTGGTCACATCCACCACGGAGCGCCAGGGAATGACCTGCCCGGATTCGCTGGTGTCGGTATTCATACCAACAGACGTGTAGGCATAATTATTCCGATCGACAGTCTGTTCGTCCTGCAGGCTGTTGAGTAGAATGCTGCGGGTGGACTGCAAGTACACATCGCGGGCGTTTTGGCCGGTTCGGGTCAGCATGAGGGCGCAGGGCAGAATGGTGGCCGAAAGCAGGGTGATCATCAGCAGCACTTCCAGCAGGGAAAGCCCCCTGCCAGCCCTTTTGAGTGGCTTTGCCTGCTTGAGCGGCGTCTCGACGTCCATTGGCTGCTTGTCCTCACGACTCCGGTTAAAGGGCTTGATGGTGAAGATCTCCTGAGGTGTCAGGGGGTACCATAGTAACTGCGCTGATCCTGCTCCAGCTGCGCCAATGGGACCGCGTTCATGGCGTTGGGATAGAGAAGAATCTCGCTGACCCCACCGGCCCAGAGATCCCCCAGAAAGAGAAAAGGCGCGCCGCCCAGCCAGAGCTGGTTGATGCCAAAGGAGCCGCTGCTGGCTACAGAGGTACCATTGACTCCATTAACGCGAATTTGATGGGAACTGCCATTAAAAACAGAGGTGGCCTGAAAGGGCTGGTTCAGGGTAAAGGCCGGAGATATGCCCAGCGTGGCGTTATTTCGGTAACTAAACAGTTGATTGGTAGCGCCGTAACGGCGCAGGAAGGAAACCGATTCAGGCGTGGCGTAATCGTAGACGTCCGAATTTTTTTTACCACCAAACAACCTGCCAGCACTACCAGTAGAACCGTCCATACTGGCCACCACCAGTGCCCGGGCATTGGTACCGGTAAAGTTGAGGGTGGTGCCGGTGGCCATGTAATTGTTTAAGCCATTAAACTGAATGGTGGGGCGGCCCGTTTTGCTATCCAGCCGAATCACCGGCTGTAATTCCCGCTCGCCTTGCATAAAATTGAAACCATTGCCGCTTTGGTCGTACCAGGTGGTCACAAAACCGGTGTCCGGCTCCTGATTGTTGATGTTGTAATAGGCCATTTGATTGCCTTCCAGACGGTTCCGAGTGGCGGTGGTAACGCTGGTGTTATAAATAATCAGTTCTGACATGGCCGCACTGGCACCGGGATAATAACCAATCTCATTATGCCCCAGAACAGCCACTCCCTGTGGGGTAATATCCGTATCGGTATCCGGTGTGGAAGCATCCACCAGGCCATTGACAAACAAGGTATATTCGACCCCTCGGACTCGTTGCCAGGAAACCAGTTGACCCGTACCATCACTGGGAATGGTATAAGAACCTGTCCGCACAGTTTGATTGGTTCCATCATTCCGGCGTGTCACAATCCCAAATTTCCCGGAAGCCTTCATTAACCCCACAATTGGATTACTGTTGCCGGCGGGGTTACGATCCAGGAAGTTCGCAGTATCAACGCTGCCATAGTCGGCCAGTATAGTGGAATACCACCACCCACCGGTTCCCGCCATGAGATTTGCACCCGCCCCCAGCAAAATCCGGCTTCCTATGTTACGCATGGCAGGTCGCCCATTAATGGTATCCAAAACCCCGGCATTCACAATGCGAGGCTGGTTGGCCGCGGTGGGCTGGGTCAGGTGCCGGTTGTTCCCGCTTTGATCGTACCAGATGGAGACAAAACAACTGCCAGCCCCGCAAAACTTGTACAAGTTTGCAAGATCCAGATTTCCTTTGGGGTCAAAACCAATAATCTGGGTGGTGTTATCACTGCTACGACGCACCTGAATGGCTTTATCATCATCAGTCGTTCCGGTATTGTCAGTAATTAATCTACGCAAGCCGTAAGCGGCGGTGGCACTGGGTACGGTTACCAGCGGTGGGGTATACCCCGGATCAGCCAGAGTCAGGTCATAATATCGGGCTTCATCGTTCTCCAGCATTTGCCGGTTGGCGGTGGTTAAACTAGTAGGGTATTGAATCCATTCCCCCACAGCTCCTTTAAAATAGCCGTAGGGCGCATGAACTGGCGGCGGGCCGCCGACATGGACAGGAAGCGCTAAATCGGCCCGGGGAGAGGTGAACCCCACATCCACCAGTTTACTATTGATAAAGAGAAAAGGCTGCTTGTTGATGTAGTTGTACGATACGACTAGGCCATCGTTGCTATTGGGGCTTATGACCGAATTTGCAAGACAGGGCATGTAACTATTGCCATGCTCATAGACACCCGCCCCATTTTCCCCCAGCGAGATTCCTGTCCCCGCGTTGACGGCCCCCGCATTGGGAGGGCTCAGCAAATACTTTTGACCACCAGTCCCAGACGTACCGCTAGTGGCTTTGCTTTGTAAAGTGATGCTGGCCCCGGCGTCCACCTGAGCCACCACCAGATTAAAAGAACTGTTGGCTGTATTGTTGGTGGCTCCAAGCATGGTATCATCCACGCCATCAAATCGAAGGGCCACCCGGCCATTGATCATCTCCAGCGCGCCCGCATTCACAATGCGGGGTTGGGCGGCCAGGGTGGTCTGGGTGGCGTGACGGCCATTGCCGCTCTGGTCATACCAGGCGGTTACAAAGCAACTATCCGTCTTGCAAAAGCTCAGCAGGGCGGGCGCATCCAAATCGCCATTGGGCAAAAAGCCTATGTTGGTGGTGGCATCATCGCTACTGCGCCTGACGATAATGGCGTTGCCCGTGTAGGCAGTGTTGATTTTCCTTAAACTATAAGCCCGAACTGCGCCAGTCACCCGATCCAGCGGTTTGGGGTAAGTGGTCAGACCATCATTCAGGAAAGTCATCAAGGCGGGTATGTCCAAATCGCCGTTGGGTAAAAAGCCAATGTCCGTTTCGGCATTGTCTCTGCCCCGTCGTACCCGAATGGCCCGGGTAATAGCGGCGCTGCTGGTTAATCGACGCAAGCCGTAAGCGGCGGTGGCACCTGTAATGTTGTTGAACGCCATTGGGTAAGCGTCCCGCGTCAGGGTCAATAACTGGCTGACGCTGGACTGGCTGCTCCCCACTGTGGCCGTTACCATAACCAGCAGGGTATTGCCATTCACATAACTAACCCGGCTGGTGTAAGAACCAACAGAGCGGGTCGCTCCAGCCGGACTGTCGGGACTCTGGGGCATGAGAACGTAAGCCGGGGCGCTGGTAGAGTTGAAAGAAAGGCCAGCGGAAATGGTTTGCCCGCCATTGTAGTAAGCCTGAAGCTGGCCGGTCACCGCCCTCAATCCACTTTTGGCCAGTTCTTCCGCCGCCAGACGGTTCTGGCTGGCGCTGCCCATGACAATGGCTGATAAAGGGCCACTCATTAATTGCAAAGAGGCGCCAATGGCCATGGTGGTGCCCAAAAACACCATGAGCATGGCCAGCCCGTATCCCTTACCCCTCACGGGAAAGCGACCGGCAACTTTCAACAATTGCGTCCACTGAAATCCGGCTTTACCAGCTTTGCCTGTTTTAGACCCTATTGTAGACATAGGATTGGCACCAATCGGCTTTTCGAGTTACTTCGAGTTACATTATTCAACATTCAACCAACGCGTTTTACCTGTAACGGATATAACTATTTTAAACACTCTTTCATGGATCATCGTTCTGTTTGCCAAAAACTTTAACCCGATTTTCATCATTTCCTAAAATCCGATTTTATCCGCAGACCCTGCTCTCCGGGCGGTGATTTCAGCCCCCACAAAGAAAATCAGCGCCGAATAATAAAGCCATGTCACCAGAATGATCAGGGCTCCCAGCGCTCCGTAAACCGGGTTAAACTGGTGCAAGTGGTTGATGTACAGACTGAACAGCTCTGACACGCTGACCCAGGCTATCAGAAAAAAAACAGCGCCCGGCAGGCTGACCCGCCAGCGAAACCCGCCCGTTTTGGGGCGCAGAATCAGGGCGTACGTCAGAGTGGTGATGGCGGTAATGCCGCAGCCCAACACCAGCCAGCGACTGATACGCAACAGGGTCACGGCGCTGAAGGGCAAGTGGAAGCGGCCATGCAGCCAGGAAATCAGGGCATCGCCAAACATAATGAGATAAATCGCCACCACCAGCATCAGGCCCAGGAGTAACACCAGCACAATGGATACCATCGGCGTGTACCAGAAGGGAAAGCCTTTTTCCGGAATCCCGTAGGCACGTCTCAGACCCTTGACAATGACACCGCCACTCCCGGATGCCGACCACAACGTAATCATCATCCCCGCCAGCGTCAGTCCAGTGGTGCTACCCCGAATGGTGGCGTCAAGCAGATGAAGCAACAGACTGCCGGTGTGCGCCGGGGCCAGTTCATCGATAAAGTCCACGCTCAGAGCGTAAAAAACACTGGTCTGCCCCAACAGACCGAACAGGGATATCAGGAAAAACGTGGCCGGGATAAGGGATTGAATCATGTTAAAGGCCACCTCGGCGGCAAGCCCCTGACAATCATCCGCACTGACTTTCTGAAACAAGCCCCTGAGCCAGGCCCAAAACGGATATTTCCGTGCCTGTTCTTCAGTCATAGCCGAACTTCCCGATGAACCAGCGCTTGACCACCTGGATCAGGACAAAATAGGCGGCCAGAATACCCACCAGCCAGGCAAAATAATGAGCGGGTAGCGTTACGAACCCGAAAAACGGGGCCAGCGGAGAATGCGGCAAGTAAATGCCAACGGCAATGATGAGACCAGTCATCACCAGCAATTGTGGAGCGGCCCAGCTTTGCAGGAATGGAATGCTGGCGGTGCGGATGAAATGCACGATCAGCACTTGCGACAGCAATCCTTCAATGAACCAGCCGGTATGGAACAGTGCCTGCCGAGGTTCCGTATTGGCCTGAAAGACAAACCACATCACGGCAAAAAGAACGTAATCAAAAATAGAACTCACCGGACCGAAGGTCAGCATGAATCGCTCCACATTGGGGACTTCCCAGCGATGGGGCCGGGCCAGAAACGCTTCATCCACCCGATCAAAGGGGATGGCCGTCTGCGAAATATCGTACAACAGGTTCTGGGCCAGGATCTGGATGGGCATCATGGGCAAAAACGGCAACAGAAAACTGGCCCCCACCATGCTGAACACATTGCCGAAATTGGAGCTGGTGGTCATGCGAATGTACTTGATAATGTTGCCAAACACCTTGCGCCCCTCAATCACCCCGTCTTTCAGAACCAGCAGGCTTTGCTCCAGCAGAATCATATCGGCTGATTCCCGGGCGATATCCACCGCGTTTGCCACGGAAACACCCACATCGGCCCGGTGCAAGGCGGGAGAGTCGTTGATACCGTCGCCCAGAAAACCCACCACATGGCCTTTTTGCTGAATCGCCTGAATCACCCGCTCTTTATGTTCAGGGGTCAGCTTGGCAAAAATGGTGGTGTGTTCCGCTTGCTCGGCCAGTTGCTCAGGACTCAGCGATTCAATATCCCGCCCCAGCAGGATGCCCTGAATGGGCAAGCCCACCACGGTGCAGATTTTGCGGGTGACCCACTCGTTGTCGCCGGTCAGTATTTTAAGGGTGACTCCCAGCTGACTTAACGCCGAAATGGCCTGCGCTGTGCTTTCCTTGGGCGGATCCAGAAACGCGATGTATCCCAGCAAGGTCAACGCCTGCTCATCTTCAACCGTGTACGCTTTTTGTGGCACATCCATATTTTTGCAAGCCACGGCAATCGTCCGAAAACCCTCCTCACCCAGCTTTTGGATGTCCTTGTGGATTTGCGCCCGAATTGCCGGGGTAATGGGATATTCTCGATCCTTATCGTGAATGCGCACGCAGACACTCAGCATTTCCTCAATGGCCCCCTTGCAGATCAGCGTATGCTTGCCCTCCCGGGCAATGACCACGGAAAGGCGGCGACGCTCAAAGTCAAAGGGAATCTCATCCACCTTCACGTAATCACTTTCAATGTTGAGGGCGTCATCTTGCTCGGCATGGGCCATGATGGCGTCATCCAAAAGATTCTTCAGGCCTGATTCAAAATAGCTGTTGAGATACGCCGCTTTCAGAACCTCGATACTTTCCTGGCCGTGCAGGTCCAGATGCCGATAAAGAATGACCTTGTTCTGCGTCAGGGTACCGGTCTTGTCAGTGCATAGCACGTCAATAGCGCCCAAATTCTGGATGGAGGCCAGCCGTTTGACGATCACTTTTTGCCTCGACAAAGCGATGGCCCCTCGCGACAGGTTGGTGATGAGGATCATGGGAAGCATCTCCGGTGTCAGCCCCACGCCAACCGCCAGGGCGAAGAGCAAGGCGGTTAGCCAGTCGTGCTTGGTCAGCCCGTTAATCAGAAAAATCACCAGCACCATGGCGGTAATAAAGCGAATCAGCAGCCAGCTCAGCTTGTTGATCCCCTGATCAAAGCTCGTGGGCGGTTCATCTTCCACAATTTTCGCTGCCAGATTGCCAAAGTAGGTCTGATCGCCGGTTGCCAGCGCCACGGCCACAGCCATGCCGCTGACCACACTGGTGCCCATAAAGCAGAGATTGCCCAGATCAATCAGGCTACCGGCTGTATGGCCATCCGGTTCCGCTTTCTTCTCCACCGGAAAGGCTTCCCCACTGAGCGCGGACTGGTTAATATGCAAATCCCGGGCTTCAATCAACCGTACATCGGCAGGAATGAGATCCCCCGGGCCCAGGGTAATAATATCGCCCGGAACCAGATTGTTCAGGGGGATTTCCTGCGAAGCGCCCTGCGTATCCTCCCCGGAATGACGCCTGCGCACATTAACCCGACTGGTAACAAGCGCTTGCAGTTCTTCCGCCGCCCGATTGGATCGGGATTCCTGAATAAAGCGCAAGAGGACGCTCAGCAATACCATAATGGCAATCATAATGGCGGACGATCGATTACCGCTAACGTAGGAGAGAAGGCCAAGCACCATTAACAGGTAATTAAAGGGGCTATTGAACAGCATCATCAAGCGAATCAGCCAGGGATGACGCTGTTCTCGAGTGATCTCGTTCAGTCCGTATTCAGACAGTCGCGCCTGAGCTTCGGCGTCCGTCAAGCCAATGGTCTCGGTTTTCAGCTTCTTCAGAACCGCGGCGACTGACATGCAGGCCAATGCCCGGAAATAGGCCAGACGATGCTCGGGATTGTTCGTTGCTGTCTGCTTTTCGGATTTCTGGCTGTTCATTGGCAGCGGACTCCTTTGGTCAGCATCCCCACCAGAATACGCCGAATCATACCATCCGCATCGGATTAAAGGACAAGGTTGACATTAACCCTGAGCCAGACTATGCACACCATAGGAAGATTGAGTACAAACCGGCCGTGGGTCTCAGTCACCACATACAAAAAGCCCTTCGACATATTGGTCGAAGGTGCTAAATGTAAAAATAATTACCCCCAGGGGAATTCGAATCCCCGTCGCCTCCGTGAAAGGGAGGTGTCCTAGGCCTCTAGACGATGGGGGCGTGTAGAAGCGAGTTCATATAAGATACTGAAATGGTATCCCAGAGTCAAGCGATTTTGCTCTGTATTTTTCAGAATCTATCGCCCAATTCAAAGTGTTTTTAACTTCTTTTAACGACCCTCTGGGCGAACGATCTTCCTTGCAAGTCTTCTCAAGCTCCCAATCCCCCAAAAGCCACTAACATTAGTTCTAGTCGCCTGTAACCCATCCTGATGCCACCCAATCTTGGATCATCGCCCCAAGCCAAGCAACCCAAAATCGCTCCCCGAACAGGATCCCCCGACAGATCTACCTCTCTTGCGAATGAACCACCGATTTAATCGGCCAACGTATCGCTGATTGACAAGCTGACCTTACCAGCCTCCCGGCTCACCAACTCCAGCGTCAAGTCATACCTCCCTGCCACCAGTTGAGTGTCCTGAATGACACAGGTAATAACCTGATTCAGGAAAAAAGTGGCCGGATTGTCCTCATGAATGGTGGTGGCGGCCACCGATTCCCCATTGATAACCAGTACCAGATGCTCGGCGGCATAAACCTGATCATTCAGCTTGATGGACTGCACCAGCGAGATTTGTCCCGGCCCCAGGTTATTGATGATGTCAAAGCCGACACCCTCCGGCACCCGACGCAAACTCCCGGCCTTGTACATGCGCTTTAAAATAAAGTTGGGGATTACAGTCATACTTCTAGTTTAGTAGTCAATCGGCTCGGTGTAAAGCCTTCTGCAAGGTGGCATACGGATACAAGGCCACCTGATGGGGCTGTAGCGACAAGCGGGTCTTATCGATGGGCGGATCGAAATTGATCAAAACCAATGCCAGCAAATTCTGCTCATCAGCGCCTTGCTTTAAAACACCAGTGGGCAAATAAAACACTTCTTGCCGACGACAATCCCGCCAGTACCGGCCGATTAGCACATTGTTCAGATAAATATTGATGCGCTCAAAGTCCACATCCTGCAATTTGAGTCCCCATGCGGTCTCACAGCCCTGATCATCCGGTAGCATAAAGTGGGTTTGCATCAAGACGATCGGGCTGACCTCAAACCCTTCCAGCGTGGCCAAAGCGTTCTCGGTCGATGATGAGGCACTCCGACTAAAGGTCTCTTGCCGAATATGGCAGAACGGCTGCTGTGATACCCCATCCACCGATAGGCTGAGCAAGCCCTGCGGCAATTGGGCGTCATCATGAAACCCCTTGGGATGCCCCAACCCATTGACGAAGATCAAAAGTTCGTTGTCCTGATTGGGCCGCCAGAGAGACTCTGGCACGGGAATTTCCACAGGTTCGGCATGGGCCATACCGTGAATGACCACCAGCTGATGCCCATGCCCGATACGCTGCCCATTGAAATAAACGGCCCAAATATGACGGGCGTCGAGGGTCAGGGTTTCGGGTCGTTGACGGCCCAGTGGCACCCAATACCAGGCGGAGCCTTCATAAATGCCGTTGCTGTCAAAGTCCAGCCCGTGAGGACTGACGGGCACAAAGCCCGGCTTGAGTGTCTCGAATTCAGTCAGCTCCGGGGCTTCATTGAAAATGTGCCAGTCCCGCAAGGCAGGTACGGGCAACGGAGGAGCCGCCTCAAGCACATGGGCCTGTAGAGCCCGGGCGGTTGGATCGGTACTCCAGAACCGGGTTTTCCCCAGTAGCAAGCCATATTGGCGATCCGGCAGTCGGGCCTCCGGGCCAAACACCAGATGACCCTCCGGTTCCACCCAGAAGGTATCCACCAGATCCTTACTCAGGAAAATCAGGGTCAATGCGCCAATCTGGACTTGGCAAGCCTCCTGATCCCGCATTTCCCGGCAGTACAGGGTCACGGCTTCTGGCTCCTGACTCAGGATCTCCACCCCGTTTGGCAAAGAGTCGCCCTCCACGGTCAAGGGCTGCGAGTGACCGTTCTGGCTGAGTGTGACCGTGGCCGCCCGATCGCCCTTGAGGATCAGCAGCGATTCGTTCTGGTGAAGGGCTTCCACCGTACTGAAAGCCAGTCGGTATCCGCAGCGCAAGGGAACCTGATGGGGCAGAATTTGCGCCTCAAAGGCATTGACCGTAACCGGGTATGCTTCTGCCACGGTCAGGGTGGCGGGCTCGTAGGTCAGGTTGCGTAAAAACAGCCAGCGGGCCTGTGTGTCTCCCACCACGGAGCGACAGGCGTAGAAGCACTCCCGGTGGGACAGGGGCAGCGGAAAATCCACCTCCCGCTCGGTGGCGCTCAGATCAAAACTCTCCAGAAAGTAGTTGAGGGCCTTGCTCTCGAACAAGCGCTCAGTGTTCAGGCCCGTCTCCGAAATGGGGGCCCCGAAATCGTAAGAGGTGTAAGTCTCGATGCTGCCGGTATAATCCCAGTTGGTACCCCCAATGGCCTTGTAATGGTTAAAAATGGTGAGCCCCTGCCCCAACAGGCTTTTGGTGGACAGGGCAATATGCTCCCGACCCAGGGTTTCCGTGATTTCCTGATACTTGTAGCCTCTCCAGGTGCCAAACCAGCCCGCCTGAAGCTCGGCGGCCATCAGCGGGCGATTCTGGCAAAAGGGGCGTAAATTATCTTCCACGTGATCCAGCACCTGAAACACCTCGGGCATCTCCCGCCAGTCGGTTTCAAACTGGGTTACGGAGTAATTGTCGAAGGCATAAATATCCACAATGTCTTCGTACAGGCCCGCCACGTACAAGTCATTATGAAACAGGGGCACGGTCACACCCAGTTGGCGGCTGAGATCGTACAAGGCCCGCATGTAATCCGGCTCCACTTCCAGCGTGGCGTACTCGTTCTCAATTTGCATCAGTATGACGTTGGGGGCCGCGTTGATAAACGGTATGATCTGCCGCCACCATTCGGTGACGTAGGCCATATATTCCTCCGACCACTCAAAGGCCCCTTCCCGTCGATTTCTCAGGGGCAAGTGCCGCTTGGCCAGCAGCCAGCCGGGGAAGCCCCCGCCAGAGTATTCCGCGTTAATGTACGGGCCCGGCCGGGCAATGACGAATAATCCCAATTCCTGCGTGATTTTGAGTAGTTCCTGCACATCCCGAATGCCGGTGAAATCGTACACCCCTTGGGCCGGGCTGTGGTAATTCCAGCAGAAATACAAATCCACGGCGTTATAGCCTGCCGCCTTCAGCTTGAAGAGCCGATCCTGCCAAAGCGCCTGACTGGGCAGGCGAAAGTAATGCATGGCCCCGCTGCGTATAAAGGTACGCTGGCCGTCAATGATCAGCGAATACTTGTCATAGCGAATCTGTAATCCCAATTGTCGCCTCCCGAATGGTTTGCCCTGAAAACGTGTGGAAGGGTTCCGGTGTCAAGGGCTTCGCTGCAATGGACGGTGTCTGTCAAACGATAGAGCGATTTGATGTAAAACCGGCGTGGTAATAATGCCTGCGTGAAACACACAGCGTCATAGAACCGCCTCTCATCATCATAAGGTATGATAGGGGTACAAGCACAGACCCCAATTGGTTGACTTTTCAATCCGGTATATTTGAGAGGCTTGCAGTGACTCCTTTCGGCCATAAGCGGTATCGATTCGGGCGATTTCTGGTCGCCCTCCTGCTGCTGGTGACCGTGGCTGGCTGCGGGGGAACTGCCCAGCAGTCCAGACACCCGGGGGCTTCCATTTTTCGTATGAATCTGGGTACCGAACCGCCCGATTTAGACCCGGCCAAGACCGATGATCTGACCTCCTTTACCGTCCTGCTGCCCCTGATGAAGGGCCTCACCCAACTGGATGCCCACATGAAGCCACAGCCCGCCATGGCCCAGTCCTGGGAGGTCAGCCCGGATGGCTTGCGCTACACCTTCCACCTGCGGCAAAACGCCCGCTGGAGTGACGGCAAACCCGTGACCGCCGATGATTTTCTGTTCGCCTGGCAGCGGGCCCTGACCCCGGCCACCGGGGCCCCCTACGTGTTTTTTCTGTATGAGCTGAAAAACGGCAAGGCTTACTACGAGGGTAAAATCAAGGATTTTGCCCAGGTGGGGGTGCATGCCCGGGATGCCCATACCCTGATTGTGGATCTGGAGCGCCCCACCCCGTTTTTTCTGGATTTGGCGGCGGCCCCGGTCATGTTGCCCCTGCGGCGGGACGTGGTCACTCGTTACGGGGAACGCTTTACCGAGGCCCGACACTTTTTAAGCAACGGGGCCTACCGCATGGCCGACTGGACGCACGAGGAAAAGATCCGGTTGGTGCCCAACCCGCATTTTTATGAGTCGGCGCCAGCCAAACGCCCCCAAGTGGCGGGCATTGACATGTACATGATTAACGACGCCAACACCAGCGTGGTGATGTACGAGAACAACGAACTGGATTTTATCGAGACCACCACCAGTATTCCCTCCTTCGATGTGCGCCGTTTGCGCAAGAGTCCCGACTGCGAAAGCACGGTGCTGCACCGCATCAATTACTTTGGCTTCAATGTTCAAAAGCCGCCGTTCAACAACCCCAAAGTTCGGCAGGCCTTTGCCTACGCCTTGGATCGCAGTTATTACCCCCGCCTGATGCAAAGCGGGCAGCGTCCCATGACCTCCTGGATCACGCCGGGGCTGGTGGGCTATAACCCCCACATGGGCTTGAGTTACAACCCGCAAAAAGCCAGACAATTGCTGGCCGAGGCGGGCTATCCCGATGGCAAGGGCTTTCCCACGGTGCATTTAAGTTTTCAGACCCTCTATGACATCCAGAAAGAAGCGGAAATCGCCCAGTATTTGTGGAAAAAAAACCTGAACGTGGATGTGCGGCTGGATAACATGGAGTGGAAAGTGTTGCTGAGCAAGCTGGATGAAGATCCGCCGCAACTCTTCCGGCTGGGCTGGTTTGTGGATTACCCGGACGCCGACAGCTTTATGAACGTGTTTTTGTCTGATAGCGGTAACAACCACACCCGCTGGAAAAACAGCCGTTACGATGCCCTGGTGCAGCAGGCCGTGACCACCTTAAACCCTCAGCAGCGGCAACGATTGTATGATCAGGCCCAGCGCTTGTTACTGGAGCTGGATACGGCCATTATTCCGGTTTACGCCACCGAAAAAACCTATCTGGTCAAGCCACGCTTTCAGGGGCTTACCATTAATTCGCTGAACTTGCCGGATTTTGACCAGTTGCGCCTGAAGCCTTGACCGCCTGAACCCGCTTTAACTGAGGCAAGGCTGCCTTAGTTAAAAATCAGTTAAAAATTTCTGTCCACAGAGTCACGCTTTCGAGATTGCCGCTTGGTCCTATGGCACCTGGGCCAGTCGGCCCCATCAGAATCGGGCCAATACCACCGTTACAGGCGCTGGGGCCGTAGCACACCGTCACTGATATAATATCGTCCCCAAAGGTGTTGGGGCCAGCCGGGCCGTTCCAGTCAATGCCCACCGACTCTGCACTGGGCAGTGGAGGGCCGTTTATACTGGTAAGCACCGCTCCATTCGGCAACACAAAGGCGGAAGCATTCCCGGGATCCGAATAGGGTGCGCCAACTTCCAGACACCCTTCCAAACCGGGATTGGTGGCACATTCCTTCACGTAATTCAGGTTGTTTCTAAAAAACTGTCTCTGTAAAGCTGGCGTGGCCACGTTAGCGCTGAGATCCATCCTGGCCTTTGTATTGAGCTCATACAATGTGGCGATGCATTCCTTGAAAATGGCTTTTTTGCGGGCATCCTGCTGGGTGCTGAGGATTTTGGGGATGGAAAAGGTGGCGATTTCCGCCAGAATGAGCAAACTGATCAACAATTCCGCCAGGGTAAAACCTGTCGGGGCGGCCTGGTTTTGGGCCACTGGCCAAAGGTATCTCAGCAGGCGCATGTTCCGAAACTTTCTCTCTGTAATGACCCAATAACGGGCGTTTGGACGGACGATTCAGGAATGAGATCTGGATGGATAATTCTATCGCCTCAAATTCGCCAGTCTCTGCCAAGGGTTTACCTATAGGATATCATCGGCAGAGTTTCAAGAAACTCAATGCAATGCTTTATATTTCTTTACGTTTCGCTCGGCAGGAGTTTTCGGGCACGTGCATGGGTGCTTTGGCCGGACAAGTCGGGAATAGACCGATTAGGCCCAACAGGCCCATGGCCAAAGAAGCGGCCCAATTGCTCAGACCGCTTCTTTTGGAGGCTAATAGATACAGTGCTAGATTAGTAATAGCCGTAGGTCTGCTGACCGGTAGCATTAGCGCCCGAGCTGCCCGACTGGCTGTACAGGTAAGCGCCGCCCAGTGCGGCAGCCCCCACGGCCAGCGTGGTTTTTGGGTTTCTTAAAATTGCATTCCCAATACCGCCTAGTTTTTGAGCGCCTGCCTTACCCGCGACTTCACCGTATCCGGGTTTAAACCGTAACTCACCCGTTTTCTTGCTTTTAATAACGCCATCTTTACCTTTTTTGAAAACGTCTTTGAGCATTTTTAAACCCTTGGAAGCATTCCCAACCATCATTGGCATATCGTATTCCCCCTTATTATTGTTAACCCACTGTCCCCTACTGTCGCCGTGATTCCAAAGCCTCCGGCCCAAGCCGGTCGCTGAATGCGTGTGGCGAATGGTGTGTCATCCCTTATGCTTGTATAAAAACATTTAAACCAAATTTGAATTGAAATCATTACAATTTATTTACAAAATCCCTCCCCAGCCAAAGCCGGAGAGGGATTCGCGTGACGGGTGAGGGGTCAGGCTTCTTCCAGATATTCGTAAACATCGCCTTTGTAGTTCCGCAGCACGGTTTTGCCGGGCTCTCGGGACACAATATAATCCGGCGACACGGGGATCTTGCCACCACCGCCGGGGGCGTCCACCACGTAGGTGGGAATGGCGTACCCGGTGGTATGCCCCCGCAGGTGTTCCATAATTTCCAGCCCCTTGGCAATGCTGGTACGGAAGTGCGCGGTCCCCTGCACCGGATCGCATTGGTAAATATAATAGGGGCGTACCCGCAGCTTCAGCAGTTTTTGCATCAGGGTTTTCATCACGGCCGGATCATCGTTCACCCCTTTCAGCAAGACGGTCTGGCTGAAGGTGGGAATGCCCGCGTCGGCCAGCTTGTTGCAGGCCGCTTCCACTTCCGGGGTGATTTCATCGGGGTGTAAAAAATGGATGCTCATAAAAAAGGGATGGTACTTTTTCAGGCGATCGACCAGTTCATCGGTGATTCGTTGGGGCAACACCACCGGAATTTTGGTGCCAAGCCGCACAATTTCAATACTGGGAATGGCCCGCAAATTCTGAATGATGCCTTCCAGCTTGTCATCACTCATCACCAGCGGATCGCCACCGGAAATAAGCACATCCCGCACTTCGGGGTGCTTACGCAAGTATTCGTAAGCGGCGGAAAAATCCACTTCGTGCTTACCACTGCCCACCAGCCGACTGCGGGTACAGTAGCGACAGTATACGGAGCAGGTCTCGTTGACCAGAAAAAGCACCCGATCCGGGTAACGATGCACCAGACCCGGGGCCACCATGCTGCCGTCCTCTCCGCAGGGGTCCACCATTTCGGCGGCAGTGGTTGTAAACTCGGCCATGCGGGGAATCACGGTCTTGCGAATCGCATCTTGCGGATCGTGGGGATTGATTAAATCAAGATAGTAAGGGGTGATGGCAAAGGGCAAATTTTTACCGGCGGCCTGAAAGGCTTTTTCTTCTTCAGTCGTTACCGGAATGAATTGCTTCAGCGCTTCGAGGCTGGTCACGCGGTTGCGGAACTGCCATTTCCAATCGTGCCACTCCGGTTGTAATTTTTCCACGGCAAAGTTTTTCAAAAGGGGCAGACTCAGGTTGAACGCCGGTGGATCCAGGTGATTGGTCAGCATTTGGGCCATGATGATTTTTCCCTTCAATTAATGAGCAAGCATTTCAAATTGGAGTGATTCAAACTTTTCTTACGTCGTTTCCGGGCACTTTCGGATGGAGGGAGAGTTGGCGGGCTTGCCGCAAAGCAGTGTCATGATAGCCAAAGCCTTGGGTTGAGCAAACCCGCCAATGTCTTCCAATGTCTCACGGGCAGCAGGGCACTTGCCGGATTCCTGAAGCCGTTTTTAAAGCCGCTTTTCTTCAAAATCGTAAACGTCAAACCAGTGATATACCACTTTGCCCGGGGGCACCACTTCGGCAATGTAATCTTCCATAAACAGTTGCAGGTTATCGGGCAACTCTTTAATGGTGCTGTAGCGATGCTGATTGTTCCACTTCACCACGTCCAAACGCTCCTTCTGCCTGGCGTGCTGCTTTATCCATTCGCCCACGGCGGCATCGGAAGCGCCGGTGGCCACAAAGGCTTTGAACTCATCGGCGTCAATGCCCGCAAAGTCGAAAAACATTCTATCCAGCGGGCAATTGAAGTGGTATTCGCCGTTGGTGCCATTCAGCACGGCCCGGCACTTGTCCAGCATTCTTCCAGCAATCACGTATCCGCCCAAAGTCTCCCGGGGACTACGCGGGTAGTCCTTGCGCAAATCCTTGGCCAATGTTTTGAGTTGCTCAGAAACAGTCGTCGTACTCATGAGGTGGGTGTCCTTTCAAGTCTGACTGATGGATCACTGGGTTTTGGTCGATCTCTTTTCAAATCTCATTACTTAGAGTAATCTGGTTACTATAAGTAACTGCATTGCAGTATAAACCCACAAGTTCCTTTAGAAAAGTAGGCACTTCAAAGTAACTGGTTTTACTTTCAGCACGCTTTCCTGCACCGCTCAGTTTATGGTGAATGATGCCCCCATGCCCCAGCGACCGTTAAAACCCATCCTGCCCCCCAGTCCGTCGGGTTGCCCCATGGACTCTTTACTCCGCCTGATTATGGGTCAGTGGACCTGCTACATTTTGTGGGTGCTTTGCTCGCAAGGGCCGCAGCGTTTTGGTACGCTTAAGCGCAACATTCCGGGCTTATCCGCCAAGGTCCTTACGGAGCGGCTTCGCCTGCTGGAGGATGCCCGTATCTTGTATCGGGAGCATGTGCCCAGTATCCCGCCCCAGGTGACTTATGGACTGACCGATCGGGGTAAGGAATTGTTAACGGCTATGGATGAACTGTTCAAAATCGCCAAACGCTGGCAGGATGAAGACGCTGAAGATCCTGTTGCTGATTACGACAGGTATAACGGTTAAAATCGGTTGGCCTTCCGGGGCCGTAATAGTATGATAAAGCCATGATCAAATTGGTAGCGCTGGATCTGGACGGCACCGTCGTCAACGATCAGCTCAAAATCAGCGAATCCCTGTTGAGGCTTTTAAAGCACCTGATCACCGAAACTTCGGTGCGGGTGGTCATTGCCACAGGGCGGATGTTCAGTTCGGCCTTGCCCTTTGCCCGGCAAATCGGGGTAGTGGAGCCGCTGGTAACCTACCAGGGGGCCATGGTGCGAGATATCGCCGATGGCCATGCCTTGCGCTCTCATACGCCCATTGCTTTGCCCTTGGCTCAAGAGGTCATGCGAACACTGGTGACCGATGGCTACCACATTAACCTGTACATGGACGATCGGCTGTGGACGCATCCCACCAACCACCATGCCGGTTACTATCAAAAGGCCGCCGGGGTGGAACCTATTTTCACCGAGGATCTGCTGGGCAGCATGACCCAGGACCCCACCAAGATTATGGTTATTGACGATGAACGGCTGGATATTTTATTGGCCCATCTCAGCGTCCATTTTGCAGGGCGCCTGTCCTTCTGTCGCTCTCGTTCAAACTTTTGCGAAATTATCGATGTGTCCGCCTCCAAATGGAACGCTTTAAAAACGCTGGCCGAAGAATGGGGCATTGAGCCGCATGAAATTATGGCCATCGGCGATCAGGGCAACGATCTGTCTATGATTGAGCATGCCGGCGTTGGGGTGGCCATGGGCAACGCCCCGGATTATGTGAAAGAGAAGGCCAATTTTGTGACCCGCACCATCCACGAGGATGGGGTGGCCGAGGCCATTGAGAAGTTTGTGTTGGGCCACTTGCCCTTGCGGGCCTAACGATGACCGGAATGGGCACGGTACTTCCCTTTAAAATTGGGCAGGGCTACGATTTGCATCGGCTGGTGGCCGGTCAAAAACTGATGATTGGGGGGATTCAGGTGGAGTCCCCCGTGGGGTGTGAGGCCCATTCCGACGGGGATGTTGTTTTGCATGCCCTGATTGATGCCTTACTGGGGGCCTGTGCGCTGGGGGATATCGGTGATCACTTCCCCCCGTCTGATGATCAATACAAGGGCATGGACAGCAGCGCCTTTGTGGCTAAAACTCTGCCCTTGGTAACGGCCACTGGCTACAGACCGGGTAACGTGGATGTCACTATTTTTCTGGAGAAGCCCAAGCTGGGACCTTACAAGGCAGACATCCGGGAAAAGCTGGCCGAGTTGCTGGATTTGGCGGTCGATTGCGTGAGCGTGAAGGCCAAAACCGCCGAGAAGTTTCCGCCCGTGGGCACCCAAGAGGCCATTGCCGCCAGTGTTACGGCTCTCTTGTATCTCTCCACATAGCTTACTCAATTCAATTCTTTTTCAGGGGACCTTGCCCTCTGTTACCCCCACTGGGGGGGAGAGCTTGCCGCTCGTTCTGTGCCCCCTCCAGCAGCCCTCCCCGGCTAAAAAGATTTGGCAGGTTCCGTTTACACCACGTTTCTAACTGTTTAAGTACAGCGAGTTAAAAAACTTGAGCTTGGCAACGTTGCCAAAAAAAATTCCACAACTTGTTTGAGCGGCACGCAGTTTTAGAAACGTGGTGTAAACGGAACCTGCCAGAGATTTTCATGGGCCGACATCAAAAAAATGCAAAGTCATCCCATTGGCTATTTGTCATTCCCACCTACGTGCGAATGGCAAACAGAAGGGCCAGCAATGATCCTGCCGCTTTATAACATTGGAATCAATCTTAAACCAAGGCGGGGGGCTGTTTGGCAGAGGATTGCTTTTTTCGGGAGAGATAGGCCAGCATGAAAGCGCCTAGGGCGATGCCCCCCAGACTCACCCACTGAGAGGCGCTAATGTGTAATTCCTGACTCCACACCAGTTGATCGCCTCGCACAAACTCCAGCGCAAAACGCACTATGCCCGCCAGAATAAAGAACCACCAGGTGGTAAAACCCTCAAACGGTTTTTTACGATCCAGCTTGATCAAAACGAAGGTGACCAGCACCATCAGCACTGTTTCGTACAGCGGGGCCGGATGCACGGCCAAGCCGTGGGTTTCGTGTTGCAAGGGGTAATGGATGGCCAAGGGCAAGTCGCACGGGGCTCCATAACAGCAGCCCGCCAGCAGGCAGCCGATCCGTCCGATGGCCAAACCCAAAGCGGCCGCCGGGGCTACAATATCGGCAAAGCGCAACAGGGGGATTTTTCTCAGGCGGGTGTAAATGGCCATGGCTAAAAAAGCCCCAATGACACCGCCATACCAAACTAATCCCCCCTTACTGAGGATGGAGCCCAGCGGATCGCTGAAAAACTGGGCTGGAAACCAGATGAAATAAAACAGTCTGGCCCCGCCAATACCAGCGATAATAAACCAGATGAGGGCTTCCGTATAATCATCCACCCGATCCCCGGCCTGTTTGGCCCTTTGGGCGATGAAAGCGAACCCCACCAAAAAGGCCAAGGCCACCAATACTCCGTAGGCATAGATTTTGATACCAGATAATTCAAATAACAGCGGGCACATGGGTCATTTCCAGCCTTGGGGTTACATAACTCTAGGAGGTGAGCATCCCTTCCCGATACGTTTGTAACTGTCCGAGTACAGCGAGTTCAACTTGACGCGATGCATCTTTGCCAGGAGCAACTCCATTGGTTTGTCTGAGCTGCACGCAGTTTTAGAAACGGGTCGGGAAGGGATGCTCACCTTCTAGTATCATAAGGGAATATGAATCAGGACTCAAATCAGGCCGTTTATTTTCAGTGTCAGCTGTGCGGGGAGTGTTGCAGTAGCTGGAACATCCCCATTGAGGCGGAAAAAGCGGAAGCCTTGCTGCAAAAGCCCTGGGTACAGGAAAGGCTGCAGGAAACTGGACGCCAATTACAGCGCCAGTCCGAAAGCATGTACCGCATTCCGCTCACCGATGAGAACGTGTGCGTATTTTTAGGCGCGGATCGACGTTGTCTGGTGGAAGTCCATGAAGGACTGGCGCTGAAGCCGCATGAGTGCCAGCGCTTCCCCTTTGCCACGGTCAAGGCCCCCAATGGCGCCACCATTCACGATACCTCGGCGGCTTGCAAGTCGGTTTCGGAAAAATTGCTGCTGGCCTTCCGGCCCATTCAGCCCCGGCCAGTGGATCAGACTCGAGGGCAGACACCGGTTGAGACACAGAGGCAGGCACCGGAGCAGGCTTCAGGGCCGGCACACACAAGCCTTGCGGCTCCCTCTCTGCCAGAAGGCCAGTCGGAATGCAGATTGGACCGTACGCCGGAAGAATGGCTGGCCGATGTGCAAACCATGCCCGCCCGGGTGTGGCAAACCCTGTTTCGGCAAACGGATTGGGAATCGCTACAGAGGCTGCGGGCCGAGTGGAAGGACTGGTTTCAGTCGGAGGACTGCACGGCGGATCAAGCCCTGTCACGGGTGCAGGCCAGCTTAACCGCTCAGCGATCGAATACCGGGCGACCGACTTCCACCCGTATGCCATGGGGTTGGGCGGGTCGGCAACAGACGCTACTAGTGTACTTTTTACGCAAGCCCTATCAAAGTTTCAGCCTGTTTCAACTGCTCAGCGGGGAACTGTACCATGATCCCCGCCTGTTTGGAGAGCCCTTGCCCCTGAAGGATATGGGCCGGGTTCGCTGGTCGCCTGAGGGCGAGCGCCTGCTGAAAGCCTTTGTCTACAACCTCCTCACCCGGAATCGCTTACTGGCCTCGGGAGGCTCGGCGCAAGCGCTGGTGGCCATGGCGGGGGTAGCGATTGGGCTGGCGCGCTGGTACGCCCGGTCTCTGGCCGTGCTGCAACATGCGGAAGCAACCACACCCTCGGGTGTGGCGACGGCCATTCGGCTGGTGGAGCGCTATTACACCGGACATCAACCCCGATTTTTTCAGTTTTTCCAGTCCCGACTGCGAGGATGGCTGGTACTACGCTGGTTGTACCTGTTCTGAAAAGTGAAATGCCAGACAGGCCACCCCAAGCGGAGGGGGTTCCGTCACCTGCCCGATCTTTTTGAAATGGGATTCAAGATTTTCTGAAATCGCCGATTCCATAGAGAATCGCAATATTTTGCGCACACTTTAAAGTAGCGTTCACCCAATTGGGGGCTTAGACTGCCATGCCAACCGCGCCTGTTTTTTCCGTGTCACCCTTGTCCCGCATACAGGTGGCCTGCTCACTCCTCATCTTCTTGAGTCTGGCGGTGTCCGATGGCCTGGCTCCCGCCTTTTCCCAGACCCGCTACAGCTTAACCGCCCTACTGCACTGCACCCGGGAGGACAGCATTTTAAAGGCCTTTCAGCTGATGACCGAAGGGCCAGCGGAACCGTCGCTGCGCCAGATCGTCAGCAAACCGGTGCGGGTAGTGTTTAAGGACATGCGTCTGCTGAACAAAAGCCTGAAGAATTATGACGCCCTGAGCTGGATGAGCAATCAGGGGGATCAGGTGATTTTTGTGAATGAAAAACACCGTCAGGCGCCGCCGGAGGCCTTGGCCGCCCTGATTGCCCACGAGGCCTTGCACGATGACGCCGAAAATTCCCTGAGCGAAGAGGTGGAAAGCTGGCGATTTGAGGCCACTGTATGGATGGCCCTGAAAGCCAAAAATCCGGCGCTGGCCCAACTGGCCGAAGGCACGCATCCCCTGGTGGATCGGGAAAACCGGCTGGAAAAAGAGTTAAAGGCGGGAACGCTGGAAGCCTTCGTGCGCTCCAGTCCGGGGTATAAAGGCTTGCCGGAAACCTCCCCCGGGTTTGGCGAGCGCAAGGCCATGCGCTGATCGTCCTTGGGCGTTCGGGGGAGTCCTTTGCCTGAGGGAGGCCCTTGCCGGTTTGGGACGCTAAACTGAAGCAGTGCCCACAGCCAGCAACGAGGGTGGCCCCTATGTATTTTGAATCCAATTGTCAGGCCTTGTTATCCACCCATGCCCAGCATGCGGCGACGGTGGACCAGTTGCGGGCCGTATCGCCCATCACCGAGTTTGAGCTGAACCCCTGTCCGGATGGCGGCTACACCCTGTTGTACCGGGGGGTGGCCTTGCATGATCCTCAGGGCCCACTGAGTGAGGCGGAGGCGGTCATTGCCCAACAGGCCACCCTGGTGGCGGATCGGGTGCATGTGGTGCTGGGTCTGGGGTTGGGGTACCTGCTGGAGGCCCTGAGTGAAAAAAGCCCCGGTCAGATGGTGGTGTATGAGCCGGATGCGGCCTTGCTGCGCTTTGTACTGGAAAACGTGGATCTGGCCCATTTGCTGTCGCTGCCCCGGGTGGCCCTGTTCTGCGATCAGCAGGACTTTTTGCTGTACTTGCGTAAAAAACTTTACAGTCAATACAAGCTGGATATTTTAACCCTGCGGGGAAGTGCCGCTTTATTGGCTCAGGAAATTCAGCCGCTGATGGAGCAGATTACCCGCATGGAACTGTTTCGGGTGCAGGACTTTAAAACGGGCCAGCACTTCCACCAGAAATGGATTCAGCAATTCTTTGGCAACGCCCCGAATTTTGCCGCCATGCCCACTCTGGATGACTTGGTGGATTCTTTTACAGACAAGCCCGCCCTGGTCATATCCCGGGGGCCGTCTCTGGATGCGGCCCTACCCTGGGTTCGGGCTTTGGCTGATGCCGTGGTGCTGATTGCCGTAGGCGGGGCTTTGCATCGTTTACACGATCACGGCATTACCCCGGATTTCGCCTTGTTTTACGACGCCAACGGCATGAAGGAGCAGGTGCATGGCTTGCCAGACGCCTACCTGGAGCAGATCACCTTTGTTATGAGCCCCTTTACCCAGCCCGCTGTGTTTGACATGCCCAGCCGGGGCAAGCTGTTGATGCTGGCTCAAAATAACATGCAGTTTGTGGATTTTCTGGATGAGGCCTTGCAGCGCAAGCATTGCCGTTTGGGCGGCGGGGGTACCGTGTCGATCATTGGCTTCCAGATGGCCCAACGGATGGGCTGTAATCCCATTGCGCTGGTCGGGCAGGATCTGGCCTTTCCTCACAATCAGGTGTACGCCGGTGGCGTCGCTATGCGCCTGAACGAGAAGGGGCAGCTGGATCTGGAAGCCTCCGAGAGCTTGTACACCGCCCCTTACGACCTGACCACCGTGCCGGGGCAGGATGGCAAGCCACTGCCCACCTTGCAGTCCTACCAGAGTTTCTTGATTCATCTGGAAGAGATGGCCGCCTTGAACGCCAAAAGCGAACGACCTGCGCAACTGTGGAACGCCTCCCTGGGCGGCGCGCATATCGAAGGCTTCCCGCTGCTGGACTTACAGCGCTGGGTGGGTCAGTGGCCCTGCTGGAAGCAGCCCCACGCCCTGTCCCAGCCACCGGCATGGACGGCGGAAGCGCAACAGGGTCGGGCCAAGTCCCTGAACAAAGCGATTCAGGATTTGCAGGTGGAACTGATCGGTCACATCCGCTTTTTAAAAGAGCAGGGACGATTGGCGGGCCGCAATCAATCCGATTTGCGGAAGCTGGCCAACCTGACCCTGGGGGTGAATCAGGCCATTTACACCCGATTTTCGGAAGCCCCCTTTGCCGCCTATTTGCTGATTCATGAAATGCGAGCGTATCGGGAGCAGTTTCAGGAAACTTTAACGCTACCGGATGGCCCCTTGAAGGCCCAGAAGGTGATTAAAACCTTTTGCCAGTCGGCGGCCAGCTTTCTGGAGGAACAGATTTTGCCCACAGTCCGTCAGGCATCCGAACTGTGCCTGTCCAGAGCCCGAGGGAATGACGCCCCGGCGGACCCGGCGGACCCGGCGGACGATGGCATCGTGGATTGGCCCGCTCAGGTGTCATAGTCCTCAATACTCATGGGAGGGCGGGACATGTAGGGGGTTCTGCCGTGAGCCCTTTCCAGGCGGTGGTGTGCCCACTGCTGCTCCAGCGCGGTCAGGCTGGCTTGCAACACGTCCGCATCGCTTTGAAACTGGCCCATGGTTTTCAAACGGCTGAATTGCCGATACAGGTTGGCGGGTAAAATCAGGTGAGCGGATTCCGGTTCCATAGCCATCTCCCTTTTTGTGGTGGGATTTACTGCCCGAACTGGGGAGCGATCGTTATCGGTGGGTGGTGGAGGCAGCGGACGGGGGATTATCGAGGTCAATGTCCAGAAAGTCCATCCAGCCGCATTGCTGGCAGCAACGCTGAATGCGGTTCTCCAGTTTTACCAGCAGCGCGGAATCACACAGGACCTCAATGTCCTGCGTGACCACAGACAGTTTCCCGCAGTTCGGACAGCGTGTGTGACGAATTTCCATAACAATGAACCCTTAATCATCCCAATCTGGAATTATATCGGTTGATACAGGGCGCGCCTATTGCCAGAACAGGCAATGTTTATCATGCGGTCAAAGCGGCATCGATTTCCTTTTGCATTTTCAGGCGGATCTTGGCTGCCCGTGCAAGGGTGATGGGGTTTGTATTACAGTAGGCGTTCATCATCATCAAGGGGAGGTGTTTTCCATTGGCTTTCCTGATTGTGGGTGGTTTAACCCTGCTGATTTCCCTGCTCACCCTGTTTTCCGGTTTTGGGCTGGGCACCCTGCTGCTGCCGGTGTTTCTGGTGTTTTTTGATCCGCCCATCGCCATTGCCGCCACGGCCATCGTACATTTGGCCAACAACCTGCTAAAGGCCCTGTTGTTTGCCAGACACGCCCATGCCGGGGTGTTGCTGAGGTTCTCGGTGCCTGCCGTTCTGGCCGCCTTTGGAGGCGCTTTTCTGCTTCAGTACCTGAATGCGCTCCCCCCGTTGTTCCAATACCTCTGGCAAGCGCAGTGGTTTCAGGTAACGCCGATTCGGTTCACCATCGGCTTGCTGATGATTGTCTTTGCCAGTCTGGAGTTAAGCCCCAAATTCAGAGCGTTGACCCTGTCCCGGCAGTGGGTTCCCCTGGGTGGGGCGTTGTCCGGTTTTTTTGGCGGTTTGACCGGCCATCAGGGGGCGTTTCGTTCGGCCTTTTTAATTCGACTCGGTCTGGACAAGCAGGCTTTCATCGGGACAACAGTGCTGGCCGCGGTTCTGGTGGATGTGGCCCGCATTGGGGTGTATGGGTTTACCCTGACTCAGGGGCATCAGGCGCTGCTCCAGACTCCAGCCCAGTGGCAGTTGCTGCTTTGGGCCATGGCTTGCGCTTTTTTGGGCACCTGGCTGGGCAGTCGCTGGCTGCAAAAAGTGACCTTGTCCTGGATGCAGACGGTTGTGGGCATTTTACTGGTGGCTTACGGCCTGTTGCTGGGCGCAGGCCTGATTTAAGGCGAGCAGAGCCGTGCATTGGGTTTTGAGGAAAACACAATAATTTTTGGATATGGGGAACCGGGTGTTTAGAAATAGTAAGACTGGTCCATTTGTATTAGTACTTCCCTACGATTTAGCACGTCTCTACCGTCAGACTTCTCTATCGTCAGAGCTTTCCTAACCAGAACTTTCCTACCCGATTTTGCTGTTGACACCGTTGATTGTCGTGTTCCCCTGAACGATGGAATCTTAGAGCAAGATGACCCATGTTCGTTTTTACGAGAAAAACCCCACGGTCAAAGAGGCCGTGACTTCTCTATTCGGGTTTTCCGGGGATATCCGCTCGATTCTGGCCAAGGGGATGTGTTCAATCGCTGAAAGTGACTTCAATGCCCACATTCGCATTAACGACCTAAAAAGTCTGGGCAAGGACAAGGCTTTGGCCCTGTATAAGTCCCGGGCCAGACGCCGTGACTATGATCTGGACCCGTACCTGTCCAAAGCGATGAACTATTTAATGATTCTGGAGCCTTCGGATCAGTTTTTTCTGGCCGTGAAAGTGAACGATATGATCCGGGTGGTGCGAGAGTTTATGGACTTATGCCAGGTCTACTCGCAAAAAATCCAGCTAACCATCGTGGAACGATTGACCGGAACCTACGTGCAGGGCGGATTGCACGAGGCTCAGGATTTGCTTTCAATCATCCACGGGAAATTCCATAAATACTTTTCCGGCATGAAAAAGACGCCCCCGGCCACCCCACAACCCACCTCCCGGGCGACGCAGGCAGGATTTGGGGACAAAACAGCCAGCCCGTATGCCACGGAGGCCATCACCGATCAGGATACCGGCATGCGCATTTGCCTGGAAAATTAGCCGCCCCCCTTTACTTCTGGAGCACGAGCCTGTGAAGAGACGGGCCGACTGCGGTGTTCGCGGATCGGAAGGAGGGAGAGAGGACTGGCCGGAAAGAGGACTGGTCAGTGAGAATCCGGATTTACGACACTTGGCGGGGTGACAATGGCGGCTTTTGTAAGAAAATAATCCAATGACCGTCATGATGTTGATCAGAGGATTTTGACATGAGCATTGCCACTCAAGCCAAGCTAAAGCCGGGCGTGGTTTCCGGAAAGGATTATCAGACCCTGGTAGAGGCCTGTAAGGCTGGAAAATACATTCTGCCTGCCGTCAACGTGGTAGGAACCAACAGCATTAACGCTGTGCTGGAGGCGGCCCGGAAAAATAAATCCGATGTCATCATCCAGCTGTCCAACGGCGGGGCGGAGTTCTACGCCGGTAAAGGCTTCCCGGACTCCTTTCAGGCCAAAGTCCTGGGGGCGGTCTCCGCGGCTCAGCATGTTCACCTGATGGCCCAACACTACGGGGTTTGTGTGGTCCTGCATACCGATCACGCCAATAAAAAGCTGATTCCCTGGGTGGAAGCCCTGCTAACCCACGGGGAAGCCCACTATCAACAAACCGGACGCCCCCTGTTCACCTCTCACATGCTGGATTTGTCCGAAGAGACGCTGGAGTTCAACCTGTCGGAATCCGCCCGGATTTTAAAGCGGGCGGCGGCCATTGATATGAGCATCGAAATTGAACTGGGCATTACCGGTGGCGAAGAGGACGGCATTGGCTCTGAGCATGACGACTTGGATAATCCCAACCTCTACACCCAGCCGCAAGATGTGCTGCAAGCCTACGAGCGTTTGTCGCCCCTCGGGTTCTTCTCCATCGCCGCTTCTTTCGGGAACGTGCATGGGGTTTACGCACCCGGCAACGTCAAACTGCGCCCGGAAATCCTGAAAAATTCGCAGGCTCTGGTGGAATCCACGCACAAAACCGGGCCCAATCCTTTGAACTTGGTGTTTCACGGTGGTTCCGGGTCGGAACAGGCCAAAATTGAGGAAACCCTGAACTACGGGGTGTTCAAAATGAATATTGATACCGACTTGCAGTTCGCCTTTGCCCATGAAGTGGGCAAGTACGTGATGGCCAACCCCAAAGCGTTTCAGTATCAGATTGACCCGGACACCCATACCCCTTACAAGAAAGCCTACGATCCCCGCAAGTGGCTGCGCACAGGGGAAGAGGGCGTTATTGCCCGTTTGGATGAGGCGTTCCGGGACTTGAAATCCGCTGGCAAATCCATCGCGGAGTAAGTGCCCCCCTGAACCTTTCATTGCGTCTGGTTTTTTTAATGAAGAAGAGCAGTGGCCTTGTTGAAGAGCGCCACTGTTCTTTTTTGCGTCTCAGATTTACATTTCAGAGGCGCTTACCCGGTCTCTGGTTCCGGTTGCAGGATGGGCGCGCCACACTGTACACAGTGATAGCTTCCAGCCGGGATATAGGCCCCACAGCACTGACAAGTCATGTTAGCCCTCCCATGGTTTGTGTATGGATTATGTCTCGGCCATAATCTGGAAACCTGAAGACCAGAATCCGCATCTCAAGGCGATTTACTGAAAATGCTTTCCCCGGGCTTTAAAAAGTCAAATCTCAAAAGAAAAAGGCCATTTTATGGATATTTCCGGTTTTTATACAACGTTAAGCCCCTTGGAGAAAGCCTACTGGGCACAGCTGGAGGCCCTGTTCAAACGGGTTGACGCCCGCAAGCCCGAAAAAGGGATTATAGCGCTGATTTTCAGGGCCCGGGCGCTGGCGGATCAACAAAATATTCCGCTGGAACAGGCTTTGGCGGATACTTTGGAAGGCGCTACCCAGCGAACCGAGCGACGGATAGCCCTTTTACAGCAATGCGCGATGAAGTCAGACTCGGCTTTTTAGTGGGGGCGGGCAGGGCAAATACACATCCAATTTTAGGAAATGATCCCTTCACAACACGTTTGTAACTGTATGGAGGACAGCGAGTTAAAAATTCAGGTTGGCATCTTTGCCCAAAGCACCATAGGTTTGTCTGAGCTGCACGCAGTTTTAATAATGTGTTGTGAAGGCAGCCTTGCCTAATATTATTGAGACAATAAAAGTTGATGCTTGTTGTCCCCAAGTCTTTTTCATATACTAAAACGCAAGAAAGAAAACTTTCTGACTGTCGGGCGCATAACTCAGCGGTAGAGTGCCACCTTCACACGGTGGAAGTCGTAGGTTCAAGTCCTACTGCGCCCACCACTTTATTACACTAAACAAATAAAACCTCCAACCATGCAATAAAAGCCCCGCCAATAGGGCTTTTTTCTGTTTTCAGGGACGCCACCGTTTTGACACAATCGTTTTGAAACGAGAGAACGCCCCTGAAAGGCCTCCCGTTCCAAAATGCTGGGTAATATCACTGCACTGTTCGGAATGTCTGGTTGGGTCGCAGGCGTGGGTTGGTCGGGCCTTGCTCAACGACCGGGTACACTCTCTGTTTCTCGGGAGATTCCTTTCCAAATCAGCATCCAATCCTCCTCGCTGTTCGGGAGGATTGACGACTCCCCGCCAGGTTGCGGTTTAGCTGGATAAGGGCTGCCCACCATAGGCCAGACCGCTTTCGTTGGTCAGGGTGCTTCGCAATTCCAGTAATTCCGGGAAAAAGCGGGTTTTAACCCCTTTTTGCAGCACCTGAGTGGCCAGACCCTTTAAGGACTGCGATTCGGTGCCAATGGTTCTGGCCACCAGCGCCAAGTGATGGGCCCGCCATTTGTGGAAGAGATCGTCAAAGTCCATCAACGCCTCGGCCAGCGTGTGCAATTCCAGATGATTGTGATAATCCGTGTAAATCTGGCGAACGCTGATCTGGTGGCGAGTCAGCAACTGTTCAAAAGCCTCTCCCAGTTTCGGGGCCATTTCCAGCAGCCAGTTGAAGCCAGGCGACTCCATGCCGCTGCCTTGCCCCAGTACCTGTCGGATTTTTCCGTATTCCACAATACTGATATGGCTGCCGATTAAGTCCACCTGCTGAATCAGAAGCCGCTGACAATCGTGTACCAGCCGCAAGCTCCTCAAAGCAGCCCACAGGCTGTCTTCGTTCATGGCCTCTATCAGCGCTTTTAACTCTTTCAGCATCAGTTTCATCCAAAGCTCGGAAGCCTGATGGGTTACCTGAAACAGGAGTTCATCGGGGCTGACTGTTTCAGCCGGTGTTTTTTGCAGGTTGAGCAACTCCAGGGTGCGCAGATACTTCTCATAGTCGGTTTTCCCTTCCCCAATGGGAAAGCCGGGGATGTAATACCGTCCCGTCACATCCGGGTGGGGATTGGAGGCGCTGGACTTCCCCGTTGACTCACTATTCAAAGACTCACCCACGGCGCACAGTTCCTTAATAGAATAAAATGGAATGAATCCAATTATGCGATAAAAACGGCCTTGCTTCAAAGGCTGGTATTTCAGGGTTTTGCTGAAGTCCAGAGACTCAGGGCTTTCGGGCACACCCCTTGCTGATGCGGGCCTCTACCTCGCTGGCCTTGGGTGACCCCAGACTTTTTAATTTCTCAAGCTGGGCTTTGGCCCGGGGCAAGTTACCCTGATTGCAGTATTCAATGCCCAATGCCACCCGGGAGTTGTCCAGATTCGGGTTGAGTTCCAGTGATTTTTCATATTCAGCAATGGCTAAATCGTGCTGGTTGGAGGATTGATACGCCCAAGCCAGGGTAGCGTGCGGGTAAGGGTTTTTGGGATCCAGATCAATAGCCCGCTTGGCCTGCTCCTGAGCGTCTGACCAGCGCTTCTTTTCCGCGTAGACCCAGGCCAGATTGGCATGGGCTCCGGCATTGCCCGGCTCCAGGGCTACAGCGCTGATGAGATGGCTTTGGGCCTCGTCCCACATCTTCTGCTCGGCATAGGCCCAGCCAATTTGCACATGGCCCTGAACGTTGCGGGCGTCCGCGGCCAGAACGGTCTTGAATTCTTCAGTGGCTCCGGCCCAGTCACCGGCTTTGGCCTTGCTGTTGCCCGCGTCCAGATGGCTTTTGATGAACTTTGCATCCGCCTTGCCCGGCTCGGAACTGGACGATCCGTCTGCGCTTTGAGAGGCAGGTTGTCCTTTGGGCAGGAAGGGCAGTTTTTCCAGAAGTTCACAACCGCTCAAACTGGCACTGACAAAAAGGGTAAAAAGGGCCAGAAGGTATACGTGGCGCTTTTGACTTGCTTGCTTAAATGACATTTTGGTCGACACTCCCAGAGCATTTGTGGAAACAGGCCAAATTGGCAGGGCCAATGAACCTGACTCCAGATCACTCCTTTTATTGTAGGGACTTTCTCCGCTTTTGCGCACCGGGCGCTCTAAAGTTCCTTTTTTCGACGGAGAACCATCAGGCGTTCGATACCACGGCGGTTGCTGGCGGGCTGACGTTCCTCCACGGAAATAATGTCAAAGCTATCGCAAAAAAGAGCTTGAACCGCCTCCAGCGTGGTGCTGAACGGTGGCCCATCGGCTTCCTCATGCTCCCAGAAAATGCCGATCAGATAGCCCTCCGGCTTGAGCAGGCGGGTGACGGTTTGCAGGTAGTCGGGGCGCTGTTTGGGTAAAATGGCGCAAAAACAGGTATGCTCCAGCACATAATCAAACTGATGGGCAAAGGGGGTGTCTGCCTGCCCCAGCGTAAAAATATCCCTCTGGTGAAAATCAGCCCATTGGCCATAGCGCTGCCGGGCCTCCTGCACGGCGCTGCTGGCGTAATCGAAGCCGCTAACCTGAAAGGCGTTCTGCCCAAACAGGGCCGCATCGTGACCACGCCCGGCACCCAAAACGGCCATAGCGCCCGGTTTTAAGAATGCCGGTGGCGCCTTGATCAGTGCCACAAAATGCGGAGAAGGGCCCGCCAAATCCCACCCTGTGTTCTGGGTGATGTAGCGATTTTCCCAAAAATGAACATCCAGCATACTGAAACGGATCCCGTACTTCTGTCCGTGCGGCCTGACCGGGGCCAGCCCGGCAACGGACTGACATCAGGATTAGTATATCACCGCCGGAAGCCTGAAAACAGAGCTTGAAGAGGGGGCCTGTAGCCTGATTGTCTCTAGTTTGAGCTTGAGTTGGCAGGGCTGATATGCGGCTCTGGTTTTTCTTGCAGGAACTGGTAAGTGGCCGAAACAAAGTGAACCAGCGCCAGACAAAACGCGCCGGTCGCCACCGGGGGGATGGGCAGCAGCATAACGCCACCCAGGCTGTAGCCCAAGGTCCACATCATGTTTTTACGGGGCTGGCCAAACAACTTGTGAATGATCATGGGCGGTTTGGGCGACTGCGTTTGGCGGCCTGTCTGTCCGGTTGAGGCAGTCTGTGGGCGTTTTCCCTGAAAGTGGACAGATCGGTTTGTGGGCCTGATCCAATCCAGTGTATCAACCGCTATTGGCCCCTGGTTTTGCCTGTGAGCAACCGGGGCACCGCTATTTTTTACAGGCAGTTGAGGACGAACGATTTCAATCCGGGTCATGGTGGAAATCTGCAAATTTTATGTTGTAAATGAAGCCACTTGAAAGGCTTGAATAGAAAGCCCTTGCTTGAACCCTTTTAAACTACACCAAACAAACGTCTCTGGCAAAACCCTTGTCCTCAGGATGTTACAAAGGTTCAAATCGGTTTTGGGGAAGAAGACTCGGATGGCCCTGTATTTCCGGAGATCTCTGGCTTATTGGATCCTGCTCTTGAGAAAAGCGGCCAATGCGATGTCTATCAAGCCTGTCCCCACCAGCACGGTTCCTATCCACAGGGGATCGAGACCGATCGCCTGCAGCAGCGCTCTGGCCTGCGCCTGAAAGATCAGTATCCCGCTCCCCAGAACCAATGGCACAAGAGAGGCCATCAAAAGCAGGGCGTAAGCTGGCATCTTTTTCTCGGGCACAGGTGGGTCTCCTTGATTCAGTGAGGGATAAGGCAGCCTTGCCCAATTCATGATCAAGAACCCGCATCAGGAATCTGGCTTCAGGGATTTGGGCTCAGGGTCTTAAGCATCAGCGCGGAAAAGTCCTGCAAAATGCTGATATCGTCCTGCCGGGATTCTGTAGGGTTCTGCAGCGGTAAGGGCATGGTGACGGTGACAATCTTCCAGCCAGAGGGTGGTTTTCCAAAGCGGGATTGCAGTACCGCCTGATACCATTGCCACCGACTGGCCGTAATGCCGCTATCCCACTGGTACCAGAGCGCTTCGTAATACTGCCTTCCCTCATACTCATACTGCAGGACCGGAATGGCGTAAACCCGCTGATTCAGGGTCAGCTTTAACTGCGCCACCTGTTTGGGCTGAAGCCCCTGCCCCACCAAACATCCCCAAAAGTTATGAATATATTCAGGAGAGTCACTTTGCAGCACGGTCAGCAACACCCGTTGATTGGGGCGGTGATAGGCCCGATTGATAATTTGCGCCCCTGCCAGCGATTTTTTTTCGGCCTCCGATAGAGCCAGCTCCGAACCCTGCCAGTCTGCCAGATGATGGGGAACGCTCAGAGTCGTTGGCGTCGGGTGGTTCAGTGGCACGTTCACCACCCAGTGAAACACGATGACGCAAAGGAACAGACACGCCGTGATTCCGGTAATCAGCCTGTTTTTTGCGGAAGAGGCGGGATGCGCTTTGTCCGGATTCGGTTCTTCCCCTTTGACCGGGAACCGGGCTTTGAGCCAATGGCCACTTTCCCAGATGAGATAGAACCCAAGGGGTAGCAGCACATAATCCAGATTGGTATGGATGGCCAGCGCCTGATCGGCGGAGGCGAAGTAGGCAACCAGCGCGGTCAGGCATAGCCTTACACTATTCAGAAACAGGGCCAGAATCAGGGAAATGGGGATGAGTAAAGCCAATTCCAGCTTTTGAAGCCCTTCAAAAAGATGTTTGAGCAGCCCCGCGAAAATAAACCCGACCCAGCTCTGCAGGCCACTGCAATCAGCGGTGATTTCAAAAGTTTCTCCCTTAATGTACATCATATTCTGATGGTAGGTGAGTGGTATAAACAAGGCGGAAAATTGGGTGGCCAGCCAGGTTGAAGCCAGTTGCAACGGAAGGCTGATGGCTGTGTGGATTTCCGCGTTGACCACGGGCAGCAGAAACGCTGAAAACAGAAAGTACGGCAAACAGTGCAGGAAACGCTGAAATCCAAGCAATGTCCAGCCTGAAAAAGCCAGTATTCCCAAATAGCTCATCCAGTACAACGATTTAATATGCAGAAAGTCAAACAGGGCGTGCACCAAAAGAACCCCGCTTAACAAAGCCAGGCCTATCCAGCTTGTGTTCAGAAGGGGTGACCCGGTGAGGGCTTTTTTGAGTGCCTCACGCTTGAAGCTGTTCAAGAGGGCAAACAGCAATACAATAGCGCCTCCCAGCTGAATTAAATTGTGATCCAGCGGGCGTTGCCAGAGTGTTTCCAGCCAGCTTGTCAACACGGGCAGACTGAGAAGTACCAGCAAGACAGCCAGTAACAAACCGTCCAGAGTTAATTTTTTTCGTAAATCAGAAATTTTCACCGGGTAAATGCTCCGGAGGCTCTTCTCAGGGGGATGAGCGCGTTTTAAATAGTTCGAACAGGGTAAGATTTATCGGAAATCCTGCAAAAAGATTGACATTTATAAAAACATGGATCAACATTCAAATGAGGGACTCTTATTTCTCTGTGGGTAAAATAAGTATGAGAGGCATTGCTGTGAATCAATTTTTCAGAATCGCTGGTTTGCTGTGTACGGTAACCGTCCTGTTGCTCAGCGCCGTTACCCTCACTGCGGAGGCGGCTCCCGGGAATGGAAACGGAAATGCCAACGGACATGGTAATGGGAATGGCCCCAAAAAAACGCCGGGTCTGGCCCTGGTCGCGGTTGCCGCTTTGTCATCCGCCAGCTATATGGGTTACAAGCGGCTGAAAAAGTAAACAGGCCCGCTTAAGCCATTCACGTCCTGCCAAACGCGTTTTGGCCCGCTTTTGGCACTGTTTGCCAGTTTCCAGTCTCGGGCTGAAAGGCTGGAAAAAAAACTAAAACGCTGAAAAGTGAAAATAATGAACTGGCAGGATAAATCTTCGAACGTTTGGATTTTTACCCGATTCGGCCCCGCTTGGGTGGTTGTTCGCGAGGCTGTACCCCATTCAGGGGACTGTGAGCGGGACGCCAATAACTCCTGTATTTAAAGGATAAAGTCTGTCCTGGCTTGAGACTAATATGAACATGACCGGTTGGGATCGGTGATTGACCGAACAACGTTCTTTAGCCTGCCGGGGCTACGGCGCGTTTTTCCCAAGCGAAGGGTTCAAGAACGGTCATTTGGGAGAGCTGGACAGCCATGGACTCCATTTTTCTGGTCTTAAAGCGCCATCGCTGGCTGGCAACGGCTATATTCTGTTTTTCGTTTCTGACGGTCGTGCTGATTCACTTTTTGAGCGCCCCCGTGTATGAGGTGAAATCCAGCGTTTATATTCAGCGAAAAATTCCAAACCAGTATCAGGCTTACGAGTATGATGACACCCTGGATCATATCCGGATTTTAAAGTCCAATCTGGTGCTTGATAAAGTGGTGAGTCGGCTGAGAAAAGAGTTTCCCAAGCGGGAGGACGTGGCCCAGGACCTGTTGCTGAGACGTTTGAGAGCCGACAGCAACGTGAGTACGGAGCTGAGTCAGGTTACCAAGGTTATTGATCTGTATTTTCAGGATACTTCGGCTCACTTTGCCAAAAAAGTGCTGGATCATACCCTCAAATCTTACGAGGAGGCGTTGGCGCACATTGCTCAGGAAACCCGCCTGAAGGGGATCGACTTCCTGAAGGTGCGACTGGCAGAAGTGCAGAGAAATCGTCACCAGTTGGCCGAAAACCTGAAACAGGTGGAAGCTGCCAGCGGCACCACCGATATTGATCTAAAAAACTCGGAGTTGGTTAAGTTAAAAAGCAATTTTACACAGTTGCTGGGCACTACCAGTGCTGAAATTCTGGCCACTGAAAAGCAGATCAAACACCTGGAAAGAATATTGGGATTGTCTCCCGCACAGGTACAGCGCCTGGTCAGTATTAAAAGTGATCCCAAGCTGGAAATCTGGCAGAAGCAACTGGCCATGGAAAAGGGAGAACTGGCAAAACTGAAATCCGCCTTTACAGACAGCTATCCGGTGGTACTGGAGAAAGAAGATCTGATTCAACGTCTGGAGCGTTTGATTGGTCAGCGCATCCAGTCCAGTTACAGCCAGAACATTCATCCTGCCGCACTGGTGGGAGAGGACAAGGCCTTCAGTGATTTGGACGTTACGTTTGGCAAGCAGCTCATCGAGCTGACGACGCAGCGGGCAGCCCTGCTTCAGCAAAAATCCTATTACGAGAGTTTTTTGTCTCAGCTGGATAGTGGCTTTAAAGCGGTCGCTTTTGAGAAAAAGGACATGGATGACTTGCGCTTGGCTCTGAACGCCTTGAAAAGCGAAGAGGAAAAGCTACAGGATAAAATTCAGGAAACCATACTGGAGCAAGCCAGCCTACTGAATTTGGGTGCCTTTGTGGTTTTGACGCCACCCATCGAGCCGGAACAGGGCGATGCCGTATTTCCCATTTCCTTGAAAACCACTTTAATACTGGGGGGGATGGCCAGTCTGGTTCTGGCGCTGTCCAGTGTGGCCATCGCTGAATTTCTGGATCCTCGTATTCCGTTGCTGGAAAGACCGGGCCTCTCACTGGGCAGTTTTTCCGGCAGATTGCCCCGTACCACCGAAACTTTGTATGAGGAGCTTGCGGCCCTTGGTCAGGGTATCGCCCTTCAGATTCGCAAGCGAGGGATTCAAACCCTGTTGTTTATTTCCCTGTTTGACAATGCGGACTCTCGTTGCGCCTTGCCCATTTATGTGGATGGCTCCGGTAAAAAGCCCGAGATGTTCTGGCACCCTGGCAATCTGGCCAGTGTATTGAGCGGGCTGTACGCCTTTAAGCATCCGGAGCTGAAGGTTTTATATTTCACGCAACGGGCCGCAGAACTGGATGGCTTTGCACTCTTCAATCCCTTCCGCAATAAGCGACTGGTTCTCAAACTGGGACGCCTGGAATTGTATCGCTCCTGTACCCAGGAGAATCTTTACCAGTTACTCGCTGAAACTGTGGATGAAGATATTCTGGATCCCGGCTTCCTGAAAAACCTGCAAGCACAGCAGGGCTTTCACCTGATTTTCCTGCACCCGTGGATGTCCGCTACCGGTGGCAATCCTGTCGCTGGTCAGCCTGCGGCAATCGAACGACAGAATAGGGTTGCCCTGATCGAGGATATCGCTGATGGCGTCATTCTGGGGATTTCAAAGTCCGCCAGCGATGTCCGGGAATTGAAGTTTCTGGAGTCGTCGATTCAGCCGGAGCAGATTGTCGGGAACGTTGTTTTCCCTTAAAAAATTCCCCCAAAAGCCGTTTCCTGAACAGAGCTGGAAAATATCGTATGTCGTTGATTCTCAAACAGAATGTCCCAAAATCCCTAGCCGCCTTGTCTGTGTGGGGGGCACTGGTGTTGCTCGGCATGCAGAACGCCATGGCCACAGAGCCCGCGAAAGGGCCTCATCAGCAGGCGAATGCGGAGTCCGCGGTTACCCGTTTTTCATTGGAGGAAGCGGAGCGAGATCCGGCGCCGCTTTCCCTGAGTTCCCTGAAAAGCACCTCTTCAGTGGTGCTGACGGACAAGGACTTCTCGGTCTGGTGGACACAGCTCCTGTCTCAAAATGCAAAGTCCGACCCTCAGGCAACGCTGGAAAGCACTCAGCCCGCTTCATCGGCCTCATCTCCAGAAAAAGGCTTTCATCCGGTTTCGCTCAGTCATCAAGAGAATCACCCTTTGGTGGCCAAAGCCGAGTGGCAGGACTATCATTTAAAGCCGGGGGATGTCATTTCCTTGCAGGTGCTGAGTCATCCGGAATTTTCCCTTCGGAACCTTTTAATCGCCCCCGATGGCACCATTGCCTTGCCCTTGTTGGGTAAGGTCAATACCATCAATCACAGTGTAGACAGTTTGACTGCGGTATTGACCAAGGGATTCGCAAGCGCCTTGCGTCATCCCGCAGTGACGGTGTCACTGGACAAAATTGCCCCGCAGCGCATTTATATTCTGGGAGCGGTAAAAAAACCCGGACTGTATCTACTGGATGGGCAGGATAATTCCGCCATCACACCGCTTGGCGTGAATCCGCCCAGACTGGATTACCACCTCAGTTCAGCCCTGGTGAAAGCGGGCGGTTTACTGGCCGATGCGGATTTGGCCCATGTAAGGGTGTTTAACCTGAATAACGCCTCTTGCGTGGAGGCCAACATTGTTGAATTACTGGCTTACGGGGCATTGGCGAACGATGTTGCCCTGGGGCTGGAAGATGTGATCTACGTTCCCCGACTGGAAAACGCTCAGTGGAATCACCCTGAGGTACTGAAACTGCTGGCAAACAGCAATCTGGGGCAGGAGACCTATCCCATTCGGGTCTACGGTTATGTAACGCGTCCGGATGTGTACCAGTTAAGCCCTACCGAGATGAGCTTACAAAGCGTGCTGGCCAAAGCCGGGCTTGATGTTGATAAAGCGGAGCCCCGGCAGGTTATTGTGGCCAGAACCCTGCCCAATCAACAAATGCTGGCTTTAAAAGTGGATGCCACCAGGAAAGATATGATTCTGTTTCCCAATGATTCCGTGATTGTGTCCAAAGGAAACTGGAAGCACTGGATTAAATCCACGTTTGGGGCGGCCTCTGCCATCACCTTGCCCGCGGCCAATATCAAGTACATTCTGGACAATACCAACGTAGTCACGCCATGAGCCATCCCCGTTCGCTGACTCAAACGCAGGCATTTCCGCTGGTTTTGTTTGGAATGTTCGCTGTCGTGATCCTGTTGCTGTGGGCTACTTTTTTTCAATCCGCTTTCCTGATTGACGCCCTTGGCCTCTCTCCCAAAATACACCTTTTGCTTGGCCTGATGCTGCCCGTGGTGCCGTTTTTCTGGTTTTTAAGCTGGAATAACAGTCGACTGTGTCTGGTGATTTATACTTTCCTCATTTTTTTTGGAGACGCTTTTTCGGCGCTATGCGCTCCCGCCCTGATGGCCGCCACGCTGCCCAACTGTATTTATCTGATGCTACGCTGGCGAAGTACCCGCTTGCGTTTTTTGGTCGCGCCCTTACTGCTGCTGGGACTGATCTACTTTTTTACGGCCATCGCCATGGGTTCAGTTGAAATACCCGTCCAACTTACCAATCGCATGCAATTCGATCCGGGATTTCCGGCGCTCTCGTTGGGCGGGGCATCTTCCCTGCTGGGCTTTACCATTGTCTATCCGCTGATTTATATTCCCTGTTTACTTTACGATCTTTACGTCAATCATCCCCTATTTTTAAAGCGTTTTCTGTTGTGCCTGAGTGTGGTGTTCAATGGCATTCTGTTGTATGGCGTGTGCCAGTTTATACAAGCAGGGGGGATGATACGGGTCTCCTCCATTATGCGTTTACCCACGCGACTGGGACCGTTTATCGTGGTGTTCCTCACCTTTATTTGCACCCAGCTGGTTTTGTCTAAAGGAAAATGGAAGCTCTACTGGCTTTCCACCGTCCTTCTGGGACTGGTGGTTTTGGCTATGACACAAACCCGCATTGCCATTGTGGCGCTGGGTCTGGTGGTGATGATGGCAGCTTTATCGCTGCTGATGACTCAAAGCTGGCGGCAGCTTAAAAATTTTACGGTGGGATGCCTGCTGGTTTTAGTGCCGTTAGCGCTGTTTTTGTGCGCAACGCCCGAATTGGGAAATCGGTTTACACCGGGTCAAATTGAGTCGGGCAACCATAGCCGGGAAAAAATTATTCAGGATTATCAAGCGGGCATCAATCTCGAGAACGTGACGCGCTTTCAAACCGTTACCCGATTTTTGTTTGGGTATGGCATGTTCCGGGAACGTCAACTGGCTCACTTTAACCTGCACGACACCCTGGCCTGTGCCTTATCGGTCTTTGGCCTGATCGGTACCGTTCTGTACTACACCCCCTACCTGTTGATAACCGCTGTCTTGTTGTTCAAGACGCTGCGCACGCAACAATTGTCCCACAATGTTCGCTACGCCATGGCTTGCTCCGGTTTTCTGGTGTTTTTCCTGACCGGGGCATTTCATAACAAGCTCTATTCTCCCATTGAAACTGCTTATGTCTGGTTGATGGCAGGCTTTGTGCTGGATCAGGATTTGCCGCTTCTATTGGCAGGGAGAAAAGCGTGAAGTCCAGAGTGAAGCCCGAAGTGAAGGCCCAAAAAGTTATCCTGCTGGCCCATGAGCATTTATACGGCGGGGGTACAAAGCAGACGTTTCTGTTGGCGGAAGCACTGGTTGCCAAGGGTGTGCAAACGGTGTTGATCTCCAACGCGGAAAAGACCTGGCTAGGACAGACGATTGCGCAAAACGGCTTACCTGTGAAAACGTATTACTCTCCTCTCATCGATCGGGCTATTCGGCCCTGGCAGGAACTTCAGGTGCTTTTTTTCATCATCAAGGTTTTTCTCAAGGAAAAGCCGGATGTGGTACTGGCCTCAGGGGTCAAGTTGATTGGGTTGAGTGGTGTGGCAAGCTGGTTGTGCAGGGTTCCGGGTCGGTTTGCCATTATTCGGGGAGAGGGGGCGCCACCGGGCTCTCGCACACTCAAAATGATTTACCTCATGCATCGAGGGTTGGCCCTGCTGGGCGTCCGTTACATCACGGTGTCCGAATATATTCGGCGGCAGATGATGAATGGGGGCATTTGTCGCCCGGATCGGATTCACACCATTCACGATGGCATTCCGATTGCGGAATTTGCCAACCGCTCAGCGTCTCTAACCTCCGATACCGCTCCCTTTGCGGAAGCGCGACCACCCGGTGCTTTTAAAATTGGCATGGTGGGCCGCTTGGTGCCGGGCAAGCGCTACGATTATTTCATTCAGTTGATGACCGCCTTATGCCGGGAATTTCCGCACGTTTACGGGGTCTTGATCGGGGAAGGCCCGGATCGCCCCCATCTGGAGCGCCTGATTCAAGCCTCGGGTTTTACGGATCGCATTGGGATGGCGGGTTATTGCGCCGATATGCCCAAAGTTTATGGCGATCTGGATTTCACGGTTTTATTTACCGATTATGAGGGGTGTCCCAACTCGGTTTTGGAAAGCATGGCCGCTGGTGTGCCTGTGCTGGCTTCGGACGTTTGCGGGATGGGTGAAATACTGGAGTCAGGGTGCAACGGATTTCTGGTGAAGCATGGCGATGTGGAGGGCGCTACCGCCCTGGTGAGGAAGGTTATAGAAAATCCGGCGTATTGCCAGTCAATGAGCCAGAACGCCCGCGATTCTGTTTCTCGTCATTTCGACGCCAGTCAAAAGCTGCAGGCGCTTGCTTCCTATCTGCTGGGCTCCAATTCGTCCTGAATTTGAAATTGGCTTAAAGTTTTCCCTGCCCTCGCCGATATGAACCAAAGTAGAGTCAAGAAAGTGCTTGTTGGGTGTTAAAGTATGACGAAGTCTGAACGTTCGGGTATGAACTGCCTTGTCACTGGCGGGGCAGGTTTTGTCGGTTCACATCTGGTGGATGCCCTGGTGTCGGAGGGGCATCGGGTGAGTGTGTTTGATAATCTATCGACAGGTAAACGCCATAACATTCTACAGCACGGCGGAAAGGTTGAGTTCATTCAGGGTGATATTCGCGACATGCCCGCTTTAACGCAAGCCTGCCGGGATCAGGATATCATTTTTCACAAGGCGGCCATTGCCTCCGTGTCTGAGTCGGTTCGGGATCCGCAAAGTACTTATGAGGTGAATATTCTGGGGACGGGCAACGTGTTTGAGGCGGCAGGACAAGCCGGGGTCAAGCATCTGGTGTTTGCCTCCAGTGCCGCTGTGTATGGGCCGGTGGAGTATCCGGAGTGCCACGAAGGCTTACTGCCGCAACCAGCCTCCCAATACGGGCTCAGTAAACTGGTTGGGGAACAGTATGGTCAGTTTTATTCCAGGTTTAATCACATGCAGGTGACCTGCTTGCGGTACTTTAATATTTACGGAGCCCGGCAGAGTCAGAGTTCTGACTATGCGGGCGTTATTTCGTTATTCATTGGCAACTTGCTCTCAAACCGGAATTTAACTGTGTTTGGGAACGGGAAGCAGACCCGCGATTTTGTCAATGTGGCCGACGTGGTGCAAGCCAACCTGAAGGCGCTAGCGAATACCGGACAGTACCCGTTTGAGGTTCTGAATATCGGAAGCGGTCAAAAGCGCTCTCTGCTGGATTTGATTGAATGCTTAAGGGCGCTGGGGTTCCAGAATTTTGAAGTGGCGCATCGACCGGAGCGTCGGGGCGACTTGCGGCACTCTTTATCCAGTATCGAGAAGGCCAGGACGCTGCTTGGGTTTTGCCCGAGCGTCGCCTTTAAAGACGGACTGGCGGAGGTGGTGGAGTACATCCGGTGTCAAAAGGGATCCTGCGGGGATACTTTGCAGGCCGGTGAGCCTTTGGTGAACTATACGGACAAGGCGTGCAACGCATAAGGCCAATCGAGGAGTTTGTTTTTTTGATGGAACCGTCATCATTTCCCAGGCAATCTTCCCTTCCTGAGCCAGAAGCGGCCTCGGAGCGCTTTTTGCTGGAATACATGCCGTTTACCCCCTCTGTGGAGTATCGTCGGTGGTATGGTTTCAAGCGCGTGTTCGATGTGATCCTTGCCAGCCTGGGACTGGTTTTTTTTGCCCCCCTTTTTGTGCTGATTGCCCTGGCCATTAAACTGACCTCGCCGGGGCCGGTCTTATTTCGTCAGGAGCGATTGTCGATTTATGAAAAGCCGTTTACCCTGATCAAGTTTCGTACCATGGTGGATCAGGCGGAAGCTAAAACAGGCCCCACCTGGGTGCAGGAGGGAGATGCGCGAATTACGGCAATTGGGCGCTTTTTACGGAAAACGCACGTGGATGAATTGCCCCAGCTCTGGAATATTCTGTTGGGCGAAATGTCATTGATAGGCCCACGCCCGGAGCGTCCTGTTTTTGTAAAGCGGTTCCGTGATGAGGATGTTCAGAATTACAGTTGCAGGCACTTTTTCAGGCCCGGAATCACCGGCTACGCTCAAATGAAAAACCCGAATCCCACGGTGGATCAGATCCAGGAAAAAACAGACGCGGATCTCTGGTACATTACCAATTGGAGCGTCAAGCTGGAGCTTTGGCTGATGCGTCAAACCGCTGTCTACTTTTTTCGATCACTCCGAAAACTGATTTCAAGATCGTCCAGCCCTGCCAGTCATCCGGCTAGTCATTAACGAACATGCTTATTCACCTGAAACGCTTCACACAATTTCAAGCGTCAATTTATCGGAAACTGCCGCCGGGTAGCTGGCAAAAGTTAGCGTCCCTGTCCCGGCAGGGCGGCTCTAAAATCGCTCTCTTGCAGATTCTGGTGGTAGGGCTGACTTTTTTAAAAGAAATTGTGATGACGGCCTTTCTGGGGCTGGCTCAATTCATGGACGCCTACACGCTGGTTAATAATATCCTGATATTTACCAGAAGCTATTTTGAGCAGTTGGGCTACGGCGCGCTGATTCCGGCGGTGGCTCAGTGTGAGTCGGCAGAGTCCAGCCGAAAGCAGGCGCATCCAGTCAACCAGCCAGCTCAGACAGATCAACATGACGCGCCTTTTTCGCCGCAAAGGCTATTAGTCGTCTTGCTCAATTACACCATTCTGTTTACCCTGCTTGTCGGGGGAGCCATTGGCCTGCTTCATCAACCCATTGCACAACTGATAGCGCCAAGCTGGTCCGGTGAGAAGTTACAGCACCTGCTACTGCTGACCTGGCTGGTTCTGCCGTCCTGCTTTATGTTTCAGGTGGCTGAAATGTTTCGGGTACTCTGCATTCAGGAAAAACGGTTTGCACTCTACCAGCTTCCCCGAATCACCAGCCTGTTGCTATTTATTGTCAGCTTTGTGCTTTTATTGAAGATGATGGGACCAATGGGGCTGGTAATCGCATTGCCCCTTTCCCAACTGGTGGAATTGTTGATGTACTGTGTGGGGTTGAAAATCCGGCCCCGGTGGGTTTGGCGCACGGAAGGGTCAGCGTCTTTCCTGCAAAAAATAATACCGGTCAGCCTGACCTGGGGTGTTTTCTCACTGACGGCCCTGGTGGACAACTACTTTTTGAGTTTTTTGCCCACCGGCGAGCCCAGCGCCTTTCGATACGCTTACGTAAGTGTTCTGATCGCGGGAAGTCTTACGGTCGTCAATTTGCAAATGGTCAAACTGGCAGACCTGAATCAGGCCTGCTCCGAGCAGGATCTGGAAAAGGCGCTTGCCATCCTGAAAGGCGCCAGTGTCCAAATCCTGTTGTGGAGTTTACCCCTGATTGTGGGCTCGGTGGTGTTTGCCCCCTGGTTGATCAAAGTCGTGTACGAACGGGGAGCGTTCACCGCTCACAATACAATGCTGGTGTCGCAGTGTTATCAGATTCTGATTGTGATGGTTCCCTACACGGCGCTCTGGCGTTTGATGAGCAGTTGCTTCTATAACCTCAACCTGATTCGCCCCTTGCTTTTGATTGGCGTGGTTTTGTTAGCGCTGCGCATTGGCATGGACTGGCTGGGGCTTCAGCTGATGGGCCTGCACGGCCTGTCCTGGATGGTGCTGATGAATTCCTATTTATTATTAATGGCACTGGGCCTGTTTTTACTTGCGGTGAGAAACAGGCTCAAGACAGAAGGCGCACCCTGAGCGACCTTCAGCGTGATTTAATCCAATGGACAGGGTGACTTACTGCCCAATAATCAAATCGCCGTGAGAGTCCTTTAAATATTCCGCGGGCTTGGCGTTTTGGGTCAGTTTTTGACGAAGCGCTTTATTGAACGCAGTGGCCTGCTTGGGACCACCCTCCGTAAAGGCATCGGCCAGCTTCTGAAGCGTCTCTTTTTCTGGCGGCACGTTCAAGGACTGATGAATTTCAAAGTAGGAGAAAACGCTATCCATCAGGTTTAAGACGTGCTTTGTCATTTTGGCCTGATCACTCTCGGGTAATATATAGACGTGGTTGACCGCCTTGTGGGTGGCGGGGTTTTTGTCATAATTACGTCGTTTTTTCTGGGACTGGTGGAGCCCAAGGATTTTTTCGCTGCCCAACGATTTGAGGTTGTTCATTAACTGGGAAACCTTGTATTCTTTTTCCGCGATTTTGACCACACAATCGCCAATAATGGTCTGGACTTCATTTGGCAATGAGCCTAAAAAATGGATGGCTTTGGCCATATCCGGCTTTTTATCGTGCCAACGCTCTTGCTTCTTTGTCATTAATCATCAAGCTCCCAACGACATTCCCAAAGCCCCAGCATAGCAGTCCTCAGGCTTTTGAAAATCCTCTATCGGCAGGAGTGCAATCCGATAGCAGACTCGGGCCCACAGGATATGAGCTGTCTCGTTGCGGTTTCTGCTATAAATTAGCGCGACTTTTTCTCGACAAAGCCGTTAACGACTTTCCCCAGAAACTGACTGCCGGGATACACCACAATTTTTCCGTAGCCACTGTCAAACTGCACTTGCCCACTGACGGTACTGCCATTGCGGAGTTCCAGCACATTCACAACCGGTTTGTTTTCCGCTTTCTTTTTACTGCTAAGGGCAGCGGTTTTTGGGGCAGAGGAGGAGAGTACCGAGGGATCCCAGCCCGGACCATATACGGTGGGTGCTTCCGGGTTGGTGGCCTGATAGGCCTGATAACTCACTGGGCCTTCCCCGGAGACTTTGCGGCCATTAACATAGATGGTTTGCTCCGGAGTAATCACCGTGGTCTGGCTCATGGCGCCTTTGACGGTAAAGCCGTTGATGGCGGAAAGACCGGTGGGGCCCACCCGCACGGTGGAACTGTTATTACCGCCGATGATGATGCCTGAGCCCATCGTTTGATTTCTCTCGGAAAAGAGGATGTCTGAGGCCTTGCTGTCATCCAGCGTCGCCAGGTGCCCCCCCAGTGCAATGAGGCCCTTGACTTCCGAATGTTCAAGGGCTACTTCGTTTCCGGCGCTGACACGCTGGGAAACGGTGGCATCGTGGAGGATAACGTTGCGTCCGGCGGCAATGCCCTGATTCACCGTGCTGTGGGTAATTTCAGCGTCATGTCCGGCTGCAATGTTCTGCACTTGAGAGCATTCATTGAGGGCGATGCTGTTTCCCGCGGAAATATTCCCCCCAATGGCGCAGTTGTTACAGGTAAGATTACGCCCTGCGGCCAGTTTCCCCTCCACCTGGACAGCGCTGAGCATCAAGTCTCGCCCCACAGAGGCTGAGCTTATGGTCTGGGTGGCCAGTTGCAGATCAGTGGCACTGGCATAGTGGCTATTTCTAGCCTCTGAGACAGGCACGCACACACACGAGATGGCCAGGGTGAACAGCAGGGGGAGCAGGAGGCCGGAACCTTTTTTACGCGTCTCTTTTTTCCGCATCTGTTTATTCATCACGGGCATAATGTTCTCCTGGTGTGTTGGCTTGCAAGCGAAGCTCAAAGCGGGTGTGCCTGAGTTTTGTTTCAAGCTAACACAACCAACCGGATTTTGCACCGCCGGGCCGTGTTGATCTGCCCTCATGGCCATCCTGAGCGCACTCGTGAACGCAATTAATCATGCCTGATCGCGCTGGACTCACAGGGGCAGATTTTCCCAGTGCATGGGCTTGGGTGATTGTGACGACGGACTGTTCTGGGTTTGGGCCTCTTGCCACTTGTTTTGCCGGTTCAGCTGTTCGGACTCTTTCAGCCATTGAGTCACCTGGGCGTCTGTGCATTGGGGAAAGCGCTCATACCAAGCGCTAACCGCATCAAAACTATCGGGCTTTTCCAGGCAAACGAGATCATCCACTTCGTAACGGAGCTGGCTCAACAGGGGGCGGGTTCCAACCGGTACCGCCAGAACGATCTTGGCCGGACCCAGAGCCTTCAGCGCCTTGAGGGCGGCCCGGGCCGTAGCCCCGGTGGCCAGCCCGTCATCCACGATGATGGCGGTTTTTCCGTTAAGACCGGGGAAGGGGCGATTGCCCCGGTACTGGCGTAGTCGGCGGTTTAACTCGGTTCTGGCCTGGTCAATTCTGGACTGAAGCGCGTTGGGTTGTAGCCCCAGCATGACCAGAACATCCCGGTTCAGAATCAGGACATCTTCAGGGCCAACCGCCCCTGCCGCCAGTTCTTCGTGGCCCGGGGCCCCAATTTTACGAACCACCAGCACATCCATTGGTTTTCGCAGGCGACGGGCCACTTCGATGGCCACCTCGACCCCGCCTCTGGGCAGGGCAAAAATCAGGCAGTTTTCCCGCTCATAGGGAAGCAATGCCTCCGCCAATTGACGCCCGGCATCCGCACGATCTTTGAACACCATAGAAACCACCTTTCCTGCCAAATTGATCCGGGAGCATCATAGCAATTCATGGTGGGTGCGCCATTCCACAGATCGGCAATAATCCGGTGGTGTTGGATGCTTGGCTTGTATCGGGCTAGCCTTCCAGTTTCAGGAGCAGGCTGGCCACCTGGGCTCCCAGATTTTCAATGGCGGCCTGTTGCCTGTCATCTTTCAGGTGACCCTCCGGGGTAAACGCCTCGTGGGCTTTGGAGACAGCCACCTGTTCCGGCAACACCAGCACCCCGATATTTTCCAGAATGGAACGAACGGGGATTAACCCCCGCAAGCCCCCCAGCGCACCGGGGGAAGCACTCATCAGGGCGCAAACCTTGCCTTTAAAGCAGGCCAGCGGGGCTTCTCCCTGCACAGGGCGAGAGGCCCAGTCAATGGCGTTTTTCAGCACCGCCGTGATAGAACTGTTATATTCCGGGCAGGCGATGAGCAGGCCCTGGTGGGCCAGAAGCAGATCCTTGAATTGTCGGGCGTTGGGCGGCAAACCTTCGGCCTGTTCCCAGTCTTCGTCAAACAGGGGCATGGGAATCGTCTTCAAATCCAAGTAAGTGACCTGGGCACCGGCTTTTTCAGCGCCCAATCCGGCGATTTTAACCAGCTTTTTATTGTAGGAATCTGCGCGGGTGCTTCCGGCGAAAATCAGGATACGCGGTTTGGCGCTCATTGGCTGGGTCTCCCTTTTTGAATTTTAAAGACATTTAAAAAAACATCCGGACGGTTTATTAAAGCACACTGCTTGCCACCAGCGGCTGGCAACCCCACTCCCCCGGTGAGGTTCTTGCTGTTACTTTTCATCAAATTATATTGATTCATCAATTTTTATTTATGATGAGCGTGTTTACAATTGATGAGAGACAGGAGTAAGGACTGTGGCCAGAACTACAGTATGGGTATGGTTAAAGCAATTGACCGCAGAGGCCATGGCTCAGCACTTAGAGAGGCCCTTGACCCGTCGCCAGTTTTTGAAGGGTTTATCGGGTACAGCGCTCACGCTGGGGGGGGCCACTTTGGGGTTGGCGCAGGCCCGGAAAAACGAACTTCCCGTGAAAGGAGCCCTGTCGCTTGCCGAAAGTGGGCTGGGCAGGCCTCGAGTGATCATTGTGGGCGGCGGCCTGGCCGGTTTGGTCAGCGCCTATCGCCTGACGCAGCTGGGCGTTCCCTGTGAAATTTACGAGGCCAGTCACCGGGTGGGCGGGCGTGTATTCACGCGCCGTAATATTGACGGGGAAGGCCTGTTTGTAGAGCTGGGCGGTGAGCTGGTAGATACCAACCATGAGGCCCTGATTGGCTTGTGTACCGCCTTAAACGTCTCTTTGGAGCGCTTTCCTTCTCCCGGTGAGAATATTCAGCCTGCTTTGTTTATGAATGGTTCAGAGGTCAGGACGGAACAGGATGTCATTCAGGCCTTCCAGCCGTTAGCTAAGGCGTTAGCCCAAGATTTGGAGCGCATTTTTCCCGATGGGGAAGTGCGCATCCCCACTTATCGGGAGCCTTGTGGGGCTGAGTGGCTGGATCAGATGTCGCTAGAGGCTTATCTGGACGCTCTGAAAGAAGTGCCTGAATGGCTTAGAAAGGTGATTAAAGCGGCCTATGTGGGTGAATACGGCCTTGACCCGCACGAACAGTCCGCCTTGAACTTACTGTTGCTGATTGACCCCGAAACCAGCGAAGGGTTCCGCATGTTTGGGGAAAGTGATGAGGCCATGCGCATTCAGGGTGGCAACAGCACGCTGGTGGATGCCCTTTACGCTGCTATCCGGGACCGGGTTCCGGTTCACTTCGGGTGTAAGCTCAGTCATGTGAATGACAATGGACAATCACTCACCCTGACTTTCCACCAGCGGCGTCGAAAGCGCAACATCAATGCCGGGCAAGTCATTCTGGCCACTCCCTTTTCGGTGCTTCGACAAATTGGGGGGCTTAACACTCTGGGCTTATCCCCACGCAAGCTCAGGGCCATTCGCGAGTGGGGTTACGGCACCAACAGCAAGCAAATGCTGATGTTTAACAGTCGTTTCTGGCTAAACCCCGCAGCCCCGTTCCCGGCCAACACCGGGGAGTTGTTTACAGACTGGCCAAGCCAGTGCTATTGGGAAACCAGCAGGCTGCAAGCGGGGAAAAATGGTATTCTGACCAATTTTCTGGGCGGCGGGGCTGGCTTGTCCGCCAATGGCAGCCAATGGCGCCAGTCTCTGGCCGATCTGGAACAACTCTTCAAGGGGCAGGCGACCCAGGCGTTCACAGGCCAGCAGATTCTGATGAACTGGTCCCGTCATCCCTGGGCCAAAGCCAGTTACAGTTGCCCTCGTCCCGGCCAGTACACCAGCTTGATGGGGGCGGCAGGCGAACCAGAACTGAATGACAGTCTGTTCTTCGCCGGTGAACACTGCAGCGTGGACTGGGCCGGCTTTATGAACGGGGCAGTGGAAAGCGGCTTGCTGGCTGCCGAAGGGGTTGTGGGCTCTCGGAAGAGCCATGAGTCCCGGGAACGCTTTGGAGAAATCTCTGGATAAACGGGGCAGGCCTTCCATAAAGCCCAGAGGGCGTTGCTCTGGCGGGTCCTCCATCTTGGGCCGCTGTCGGTGAACGGGTCCACTGGCCACTGCTTGATTTTGGGACAATGCTTGATTTTGGGTTTTCAGGGAACTAAAATGCTGAAACTATTCTACTTTGCTCATCCCCCTCAGGAGAATTCATTTTTATGCGTGAAGCAGTCCACCCCCAATATAACAAGGTTAAAGCCACCTGTGTGTGTGGAAACACCATCGACACAGGCTCCGTGCTGTCTGAAATCCGTTTGGACGTTTGCAGCGCTTGCCATCCCTTCTTTACCGGTACCCAGAAAATCATGGATACCGAGGGTCGGGTTGAGAAGTTCAAAAAGCGCTACGCCAAATCCGAACAGAAGTAGTCTTAAAACGCAATCGGCCCAACCTGCGTGCAGGTCAAGTCGGTTGCGTTTTAGTTTTCAGCCGGGCTTTGAAGCCCACAACCACAGAAAGAGCTTGAGCTTTACACGTTATGAAAGGACTTGAAAGTTTATTGGAGAAGCTGAAAGAGGTGGAAGTCACCTACCATCAGCTTGGGGATATGTTGTCGGACCCCGCCGTGTTGTCCAACTCCAACAAGCTCCAGGACATTTCAAAAAAACGGGCCGCTTTGGAAGATACCATCGAGGTTTTCGACGAGTGGAAGCAGAGTAACGCTGATTTGGCAGACTCCAAAGAGTTGCTCAAGGGCGAAACCGACACCGAAATGCGGGAGTTCTTACAGGGCGAAATTCAGCGTCTGGAAGGACATCTGGAAGCCCTGGCGCATCGCCTGCAGATTTTATTGCTACCCAAAGACCCCAATGATGATAAAGACATTATGCTGGAGGTTCGGGCTGGTACCGGGGGCGATGAGGCCAATATCTTTGTCGGCGATTTGATGCGCATGTACTTGCGTTACGCCAGCACCATGGGCTGGCAGGCCAGTGTTCTGAGCAAGTCCGAAAATGAAATCGGCGGTTTTAGCGAAGTGATCATCGGTATTAAGGGGCAAAACGTTTATAGCGCCCTGAAATACGAGTCCGGTGTCCACCGGGTGCAGCGGGTGCCGGTTACCGAGTCTCAGGGGCGGGTGCATACCAGTGCCGCAACAGTGGCCGTCATGCCGGAAGTGGAAGACATCAGCATTGAAATTCGTCCGGAAGATATCGAGATTATTACCGCCCGCAGTGGTGGCGCTGGTGGACAGAACGTGAACAAGGTAGAAACCGCCGTTCGCTTGTTCCACAAGCCTTCAGGCCTTCAGATTCACATGACCGAAGAGCGTAGTCAGCTACAAAACCGGGAAAAAGCACTGGCTTTGCTGAAGGTGAAGTTATTTGATCTGGAGCAGCAGAAGCAGCAGAAAGAAATCACCGATTTACGGCGTTCCCAGGTGGGTAGCGGAGACCGCAGTGAGCGCATTCGCACTTACAACTACCCTCAGGATCGTTTGACGGACCACCGCATTGGGCAAAACTTTTCCCTGAGTCCCATCATAGACGGGGATTTGAGCGAATTGCTGAATCAGTTGGCTTTGGCCGACCAGCAAGCTAAAATGGAAAAACTGGCAGAGACGTCGGTTTCCTGAGCGGAGCAGTCCTCTGTCAAATCGTTCCGTTCGGGGACTTTTTGCCTGGAACGCCAATTACTCGGGGAATGTACTGCATGAAATCTTCAGTCCAGCTAACCAGCGATCGCATTCAGGACACGTTATACGCTTTTATGCGCAGTCAGATTCTGTTTACGGCCATTGATCTGGACGTGTTTAGTTCTATTGCCCGGGGCGATAATCAGCTGGAAACCTTGCAGGCTCGTCTGGGTTTGAATGAGCGCGGCCTGCGCTTGCTGCTGAATGGTCTGGTAGGCATTGGGTTTTTAAAAGTGGCTGCCGGTGGGGTATACAGCCTGCCAGAGGATGTGGCTCACTTTCTGGTAAAGCCTGAAGCCACCTACATTGGCGGGATGGTGCATCATTGCAAGTGGTTGTATGAGAATTGGTCGATGTTGACCGACGCGGTCAGTTCGGGGCAGCCGGTGGGAGGGGCCCAGAGTCTGGCCCAACTGGAGATTTACTTCTCGGAACTGGTGAAAGGCCTGTATGTGTCCAACTATCCCACGGCCCAAAAACTGGCTGAGATTTTAGAGATTGGCTCTGCCTACCGTAACCTTGAAGTTCTGGATGTGGCCGGTGGATCTGCGGTCTGGTCGATTGCCCTGCTGGAAAAAGACGCTGGCAGTCAGGCGACGGTTCTTGATTTTCCTTCGGTCACCCACGTGGCGGAGAGTTACGTGGAACAGCACGGCTTGAGCGACCGGTTCCGCTACTGGCCAGGTGACTTGGAAGCCATGGATCTGAACGGGGCCCGTTTTGACATTGTGGTAATGGCCCATATTTGTCACATGCTAGGGCCCACGGCCAGCCAAAAGGCTTTTCAGAGGCTGAAAAAGGTACTGAAGCCGGGTGGGCGTCTGGTGGTGGTTGACTTTGTACCGGATGATCAGCGCTCCCAAAAGGGGTGGCCACTGATTTTTGGGGTTAATATGCTGATTACCACCCCGGAAGGTGACGTTTTTACAGGTGATGAGTACACGCAGTGGCTTCAGGCCGCTGGCTTCGAGAGCATTACCCTGCAGGACATCGATTCTGACGTGACTGTGGTCATTGCTCAGGTGTAACGTGCTGTAACGTTCAGAAGGCTTTCGTTTTACCGGTTGAATCTCAGGGGCAAGGGTGTTATATTTTCCTCAGTTTCCAAGCCGGTGTGGCGAAATGGTAGACGCAGTCGACTCAAAATCGACCGCCGCGAGGCATGTCAGTTCGACTCTGACCACCGGCACCACTTAACTTTAAGCCCCTGACCCTTTGCAAGAATACAGACTGTTCAGTTCTTGAAAAAACTCAGGGGCTTTATGGTTCAAGTATCTGTCTGGCGACTCAGTCATTGATCTGCGTGCTGAAATCCCCTCCTTTATGAAATAATAAATGGGAACAATCAAGGCGGGCTGGACAATGTCTGAAGGCTGGGTGCTTTACGATGCGAATTGTCGCTTGTGTCTGGACTTGAACCAGCGGTTTCAGCCACTTTTGAACCGGTATGGCTTTGAAACGCTGCCCCTGCAAACGGGCTGGGTCAAAGAGAAAATGGGCTTCAGCGCCGATCATGAGCTGACTGCCGATGAGCTGAAGGAAATGCGGGTTTTAACGCCTTCAGGCAAATTTTATGGTGGCAGCGAGGCGTTAATCTATATTTCCCGGTTTATCTGGTGGGGCAGGCCATTCTACTGGATGTCCTTTCTGCCCGGCGCACGCTGGGTGGTTGGCAAGATTTACCAGTTTATCGCCCGTAACCGACATTGTTACGGAAAAGTGTGCGCCCTCAATGACGGCAGGTAGTGCCTTTCTTCTGGATAGGGCTTATTCCTTCGGCGGACTGTGGCCTGCCTTATAAAGGAATAAAGTCCCCGCGACAATCCCGCAACAGGCGGCGGGCAAAAACAGCGCAGGCAGCATGAATCCACCTGCCGCCAGACAAACAGCGGCCGCAAGCAGTACGCCTGCTATCCTGTTTTTCGTGCTTTTTTCACTCATTAGGGCGGCGGGAATGACGTTGGTGTTTAAAACACGGGCGTTTTGCTCGCGGTCATGTGCCGAGATGCTCAAGATCTCTACAACGTCCCCGTTCGGCTTCACCACGGTGGCCCAGGGCTTGTAGTGCCAGGACCTGGCCCCGTTCTCAGGCTCGGTTTCAGTTGCCCCAAAGCGAAGCGGTACGTTTGTCGTGTGAGTCCTGACTGTCGAATGAACCCGCATTCCGTTTGTTAATCTCTTCTTGTTTGATTCTTCTCTTGTTTGACGCTTCTCTTGCCTGTCTCTTCTCTTATTTATTTGCTTGAAGCCGTCTCAAGTTACTTTGGCCAATTGTACTAAACCGAAATTGTGGCCTTTTGTGCCTCTTTATTTGACCAAGTTTCATTACAAATGTAGTTGCAATTAAAGGTTGCTCAGTCAAGGCGAATTGCCCTATAGTAAGCATTACTTGTCAATTCGCTAAATGACTATGGCTTCAAATCATCACGCTGATAATGGTCACCATTCTTCCGCGGGCGAGCATCTTAGTCCTTTTCAGCGACTTCGGGCTCTCCTCAGGGAAGATAAAAAAGACCTCCTCATTCTAGTGCTTTACACCATGTTGGCGGGCCTACTCACGCTGACTGTGCCACTAACCGCTCAGGCTCTGGTGAACACCATTGCGGCAGGGGTTTTCATGCAGCCGCTGGTGGTGCTGACGACATTGCTGTTTGTGGGCATGCTGTTCATCGGCCTGCTCAGGATTTCCCAGTTTTTTCTGGTTGAGGTCCTGCAACAGCGTGTGTTTGCCCGGGTGGCCCTGCGGCTGGCGGGGCAGGTTCCTTTTGTTCAGCACAAGGCCCTGATGACAGACTACCCGCCCGAGTTGATGAACCGCTTCTTTGATACGATTCAGACCCAGAAAGCCATGGCCAAGCTGCTCATGGACGGGCCAGCCGCGCTTTTGCAGATTTTTGTGGGCCTGATACTGATGGCGGTTTACAGCCCCATATTGCTGGGTTTTGACTTCTTTATCATTTTCTTCCTCCTTTTTATGGCCTTTGTACTGGGCCGCAATGGCGTGAACACCAGCATTGATGAGTCCGTCCAAAAGTACCGGGTGGCTGGTTGGCTGCAAGAACTGGCCCGTTGTCAGGTCAGCTTTAAAGTGGATGGCCTTCCGGGCTACTTATTCAAAAAAGCGGATGAGCAGGTGGTGGACTACATTAACGCGCGTCGTTCTCATTTTCGGATACTGTTTCGTCAGGTGGCGGCCAATTACTTTTTTCAGGCCGTGGCCAGCGCAGGCATTCTGGGGATTGGCGGCTGGTTGGTCATCAACCGTCAATTAACCCTGGGCCAGTTGGTGGCCTCGGAATTGGTTGTGCTTATCCTGATTTCGGCAATGGATAAACTGGTGATGATGTTTCAGGACTGGTACGACCTGCTGACCTCGGTGGAGAAAATTGGCCACCTGACTGATTTGCCGCTGGAGCGGGAAGGCGGGCTCGTCCTGCCTCGTCAGGAAGGCGGGGCCCAGGTTATTTGCCAGGATGTCTACTTTGATTACAGCCAGCCTGAGACCAAAATTCTGAAGGGCCTGAGTCTATCCCTGCAGCCAGGAGAGGTGGTCTGTCTGGTGGGAGCCAGTGGCGTTGGTAAATCCACTCTGGCCGAAATATTATGCGGCTTGCTGGAGCCCAAGTCGGGCGTGGTTCGCATCGGCGGATTTGATGTCCGCTCCCTGGATTTACACAGTTTGCGTCAGGCGGTGGCTTTGGTCGGAGATAGCAACGAGATTTTTGACGGCACCGTGGAAGAGAACATTGCGGTGGGCCGTCCTCACGTACGGACCGAGGACATTCATTGGGCCCTGGGTATCACACAGCTGACGGATGAAATTATGGCTTTGCCCAACGGACTGCAAACCAGCCTGATCAGTGCCGGAAGGAATCTCTCCAGGGGGCAAATGCAACGATTGATGATTGCCCGGGCTATTGTGGATCACCCCAATTTGCTGATTCTGGATGAAGCGTTTATTGGTATTGATGAATGCACCAAGTTGAAGATTCTGGATGCCCTACTGGACCCGGCCAACCCGTGGACAGTGATCGGGATTTCCCATGACGCCGATGTGGTTATTCGGGCGGATCATATTCTGGTGATGGTTGATGGCGTAATTGCCGAATCGGCTTCTCTGAACGCCCTGTCCCTGCAGCCCAACAGTTGCTTTTCGGCACTGTTTCCCAAATTGGTTTCCAGTCAGGGGGGGCAATAACCATGCGCACCGGCTTTATGAATTCCCAATCCCAGCAGCAACTGGTTTCGCCTCGCTTTTTTAGCTGGTTGGTTATGTGGACTTCCATCATGTTGTTGTTGGGGGTGATAGCCCTTATTTTTGTGCCCTGGCAGCAAACCGTGATTGGAAAAGGCAAAGTCACCGTTTTTTCCCCAATGCAGCGCCCTCAGGGCGTTGAAGCCCAAATTTCAGGGCGGTTAAAGCAATGGCATGTAATGGAGGGGCAAACTGTTCAGGCGGGGCAGTTGATTGCCGATTTGGCCGATATTGACCCCAAGTTTCTGGACGTCAATCAAATCCAGACACTAGAAGCGCAGCGGGCCGCCCTGGAGGCTCGCAAGTCCGCCGCGGAGACTCGTGTTGTGGCTTTACAGCGCCAGATGAGCGCGCTGGGGCAGTCACGGCAGTCGGCCATACCGGGAGCCGGTGAAAAAATCGGTCAGAATCAGGATCGCATTCTGGCGGCCCAGCAAGGCCTGACCGCGGCCCGACAAAACCTGGATACGGCGCTATTTAATTACAGCCGAGTCAGGGAGCTTTATCAGAAAGGCTTGCGTTCCAAGCGGGATTTTGAACTGGCCGAGCTGGACAGGGTTCGGGCTCAAACCGGGGTGGAACAGGCTGAAGCCCAGCTTCGGGTTTCTCAGCGAGATGTGAAGGTGGCCCAGTTTGATCAGGGCAAAGTTTCGGGAGACACAGCGGCAGCTCTGGCCAATGTGGCGGTGTCCATGGCTTCGGCTCAGGAAACCATCGCCTCCACGGTCAGCGATATTGCCAAGCTGAATGTTGATATCCAGAACCTGCGGCAACGTACCGGGCAACGTCAGATCAAGGCCCCCGTAACGGGCAAGGTGGTCCGCCTGTTGCAAGTGGGGACCGGAGAAACGGTCTCCGAGGGCGAGGTTCTGGCGGTGGTGGTTCCGGATACCAAGGATCAGGCCGTTGAACTGTATGTTTCCGACTGGGATGTGCCGCTGGTTTCGGAAGGGCGGCTGGTGCGGCTGCAATTTGCGGGCTGGCCGGCAATCCAGTTTTCGGGCTGGCCCATGATCGCCACTGGAACCTTTGGGGGCAGGGTTGCAGTGGTGGATGCCGTTGATGATGGCAGAGGGCGTTATCGCATTCTGGTCAAGCCGGATCTCAAGTCCATTGCCGCAGGAAAAGATGAACCTTGGCCCTCGGGTAACTACTTACGCCCGGGTACCGAAGCAACCGGCTGGATTTTGCTGGATCGGGTTCCTCTGGGTTATGAACTGTGGCGTCAATTCAACGCTTTCCCTCCTACCTTGAAGGAAAAACCCGCCGATGCGGATAAGGATGGGGACTATACTGGCGAGTCCGAGAAAGAAAAACCGGTCAAACGGAAAGCGAAAAAATGAAATTTTTTCCGCTCAGCTTGATGGTTTCGTGGTTCTGCCTGTTGTTTCCGGCGGTAGTTCTGGCTGAGCCCTTGCTGGAAGTAGAGCTGAAAGAGCTGAAGGCGGAGAAACAGCAGACCAGGGATCGGGAATTTACAGTGGAAAAGGTCCTGGATCAGGTGCGTCAAAACCATCCCAAACTGTTCAGCGCCGATTTGGAGCGCCGCATTGCCGGGGCGAAGTTGCTGGAAAAGCAAGGGGCCTTTGATCCGGGGATTTCTCTAGAGACCGACTATTTGCGCTATAACGATTTCAGCAAGCGGGGCAAGGTCAGTAAAACGTTTGACAATGACTTGTCGTTTAACTGGCTTACCCGCTCGGGTCTAAAGGTAACCACCGGCGGGCGCTATAACACGGGTGATGTGAAGCCTCCCCTCTATCCGACCGGGGATTCGGGGGAGTATTACATTGGCGCCAAGTTACCACTCCTGCGAGGCTTTCGGATAAACGACAAGGTGGCCGCCGAGATGCAGGCCGAAATTGGAATTCCGCTGGCGGATGCCACCTACACGGAAACCCGACTTTCCATTTTGCTGCAAGCCGCTTATGCCTACTGGAACTGGGCAGTCTCCGATCGCAAGGTCACCGTGGCCAAGAATATCCTTAATCTGGCGGAAGTCCGTTGCAAGGCCATCGAGGAGCGGGTTCGACAGGGTGACTTGCCAAGGATTGACGCCGTGGAGGCTTGCCAGGAGGTACAACGGCGTCAGGGCTCCCTGTATAAATCCACCCGGGAGTTTGAAAAAAATGTGTTCAAGTTGTCCCGCTATTTGTGGGAGCCAGGTGGGAACCCCAGTCCACTGCCCAAGGCCTCGGAAATACCCGTGCAGTTACCCGAGCCACTGCCTTTCAGTGATGACGACTGGATGGAAGGCCGCAAGGCGGCCCTTGAAAAACGGCCTGAGCTGAAGGCATTAAACCTTCAGAAGGAAATCACCGAGGTGGATTTGAAGTTTGCCAAAAACCAGCGCCTTCCGATTGTGGATTTGTTTGCCACCCCTGGTTACGATACCGGAGGCTCGTCCATCGGCCCAAGTATCAAGGCCGGTGTCATTTTAACGGTGCCGCTACGGCAGCGCACCGCAAGGGGCTTGATTGCGGCAGCCCAGTTCAAAATCCAGAAACTGGATTTAGAGCAGCGGCTTTTATTGCAACAGGTTTTACTGGAAGTGGATGATGCCGTTTCGGCCATTAACGCCGCCTATCAACAGTATATGGCGGCACGGCGGGAGTATGATTTGGCCCGTGAGCTGGAGCAGGGCGAGCGGGATCGGTTTGATTACGGGGACAGTACTATATTTCTGGTCAACCAGCGTGAGCGTTTGACTTTTGAGGCAGCCGTGAAGCTGCTGGATCTAGAGGCCGAGTATCATCAGGCCAAGGTGAATTTTCAGGCTGTGACTGCCCAGCTCTAAGGCCTCCCAAGCTAGATTCGGCTGCTGGGCTTGCGATTCTTCTGTTTTGCTGGAACGAAAACCTCAAGGGGGAAGGGTGTGACCTGTCCCGTGCTTCCAAAATCGGCCCCACGCAGTGCCAATCCACCGTGGGGCAGGCTGGTATAATTGCCTTCTAAGCTATGGGTGGCCTTGATTTCGTCAAAGCGCTTCTGTGACGGCTGTTGAAGTGCTACGGCTCGTAAAAGGAATTTTAATATTTGTTCAAAAAAACTAAAGTTTCCAATTGTAGAGCCGAGACCCAACAGACAGGAGAAAGAATATGGAGAAGAACTGTAAATTTTAAGTGACAGGCTAACATTGCGGTAAAAACTTATGACAAATACCAAGACGAACACTGGATATCGTGGCCCCCGTCATCCGGGCCAGGGCACACTGGAATACACCATGATGGGTGTGCTTGTGCTGGTTATCTGTGTGGGTGGTCTGGAAATACTGACTGGCAGCTTGAGTAGCGCTTGGCAAATACTACATACTGAAATGCAACAAAAGCAGGTCTCCGAGGTTGCCATCACAGACCCCAAGTTTACGCCATCCGGCTCTCCCACCGGTGCTGGACTGAAATTTGTCACCTTGAAGGGCACCGTCATTACCCTGCCCAGTACTGTCAACAATATGGAAAAATCCATAGAGACATTAGGGGCTAATGGTACTACGGCAGTCTTGGTGAAAAGTCTGGAGGAATTAATCAAGCAGTTGGTTGAAAACAGGGAGCTTAATCGAACACAGTCACAAAGTCTGATTTACCTTGCAAACAGCGGTCATGCGCTGGCAAAAATGCACAAACTGACTGAAGATGCCATTGCCAACACAAGCACGATTGAAGAATACCGGTTTGTGATCGAGAGTATTCCAGCCCTCGTTGATTTAACCGAAGAGGGTTATCATATGCATAATATTGGTTGCTATTATCCGCATGAGCTGGATCCCTTGCAGCCAAATGCCGAGCTTCAGCTTTTCGGTGTAACCGGTGACTTTTTGAGGGCCTACCAGAAGGCTGTGAGCAGTGGGGCGTTGGATGATCCTGCGGTTCGCTTGGTGGTAGAGGCTCTGACCCGAAAGATCAGCAATTTAAGCACTGTGGCAAGTCATACTTTTGAATCGCTCGCCCATAACGAAATCTCACACAGCGAAGTGAGTGGGTTTATTGCTGAAAATATTGCCAAAACCCATGACAGCTCGGCCCAGATCTGTACGACCGGAAATGGTCAGGACAGTGGAACGCAGTGTGCCAGTGGTGGATAAATTGCGATCTTGTCCCGATCAGTCAGTTTAATTTTGGTGAGGGCAGCCTCAACTTAATTTTTTGTTATTAAACGCTCAAGTTTTCAGTTTCCGGGTCGACAGTATTAAATACAGAAGAACAGCAGCTTTAAAAGTTTTCCAATTTATAAATTAAAAAATGATCAATGGAAAAATAAAT